>NZ_JBQLIX010000021.1:0-88681 GCF_052156495.1 Pseudomonas sp. NCHU5216
ACCTCTTCCACGACGATTCCGTTCGCCCTCCTGGGCGGGCTCTGCACGCGCCTGAACCTGAGGTAACCCAGAATTAGCGCAAAGTGTTTGAGAGGTCAGCCGTAGGGCGGACTCAGGAGCCTAAGCGAACAGTCCGCCGGGCCATGTCAAGTTCGGCACCAAGGCTCATGCCTAATACTCTCATCAACGGCGTACTGCTTCGCGAGTACGCCCTACTAGAACACGCCGAGCAGCCTGTGGAGTGCCGGTTCGTTCAGGCGCGCAAATGCGCCCTTTCAGGAGGCCGAACGAAGCGAGACCCGGATGGCGGGGGCGTTTCTTTGCCTAGCGAGAGCGCGCCGCTCAGTGCTGCCTGGTCGGCAGGTCGCCGCTGAACAGCTCGTCTTCCAGATCGTTGCCCGGAATGGCATGTTCTTCGGCCGCCCAGGCGCCCAGGTCGATCAGCTTGCAGCGTTCGCTGCAGAACGGTCGGTAGGTGCTCTCGGCTTTCCATTCCACGGGTGCGCCACAGGTCGGGCATTGAACGATGGTGGTCATGCTTGGCCTCCACGCAGGGTCAGATAAAAGTCATGCAGGCGCTCGACCTCACGATCCAGCCAGGCCAGATCACGGTCGTTGCACAGCACGTCGTGGGCATGGCGCAGGCGCTCTTCGCGGCTGGCCTGCGCCTGCAGGATGGCGCGCACCTGCTCTTCGTTGGTGGTGTCGCGGGCCATGGTGCGTTCGATCTGCAGCGCTTCCGGCACATCCACCACCAATATCCGGTTGGTCAGGCGATGCTGGCCGGACTCGATCAGCAGCGGCGACACCAGAATGGCGTAGGGCGACTCGGCACGGGCCAGCACCTGCACGATCTCCTGGCCGATCAGCGGGTGTAGCAGGGCTTCCAGCCAGCGCCGTTCCTCGGGGGCGGCGAAGATACGTTGGCGAAGCGCGGCGCGATCCAGCGTGCCGTCGGCCTGCAGGATGTCCGCGCCGAAATGCTCGACGATCTTCGCCAGCGCCGGGCGGCCCGGCTCGACCACCCAGCGCGCGGCGTGGTCGGCGTCCACCGTGTGCACGCCGCGGTCGATGAAGGCCTGGGCGACGGCGGTCTTGCCGCTGCCGATGCCGCCGGTCAGGCCGAGAATCCAGGGTTTCATCACGAGGTTGCGATCCCGTTGCTGCTCAAGGGCGCGATTGTAGGGGGGATTGCCTGAGGACGCGAACGTCGCGCCTCAGGCCGGAGGCTCAGCGGCTGACCGGCGTCAGGCGCAGTAGGTGGATGCGGCGGCTGTCGGCGTTGAGCACGCGGAAGCGGAATTCGCCGATCTCGGTGACTTCGTTGCGCTTGGGCAGGTGGCCGAAAGCGTTCATCACCAGGCCGCCGACGGTGTCGTACTCGTCGTCGGAGAACTGGCTGTCGAACGTTTCGTTGAAACTGTCGATGGGGGTCAGCGCCTTGATCAGGTAGTCGCCGGAGGGCAGCGGCTTGATGTAGCCGTCTTCCTCGACATCGTGCTCGTCCTCGATGTCACCGACTATCTGCTCCAGCACGTCCTCAATGGTCACCAGGCCGGCGACGCCGCCGTATTCGTCGATCACCACGGCCATGTGGTTGTGGTTGGCGCGGAACTCGCGCAGCAGCACGTTGAGGCGCTTGGACTCGGGCACGAAGGTGGCCGGGCGCAGCAGATCCTTGATGTTGAAGTTGGGCTGGTCGCCCTGCAGGATCAGCGGCAGCAGATCCTTGGCCAGGAGGATGCCGATGACGTCGTCGAGGCTCTCGCCGATCACCGGGTAGCGCGAGTGAGCCGCTTCGATGATGGCCGGGAGGAACTCCTGCGGCGTCTGGTTGGCCTTGATGCTGATCATCTGCGAGCGCGGCACCATGATGTCGCGCACCTGCAGGTCGGCGACCTGAATGGCGCCTTCGACTATGGTCAGCGCTTCGCTGTCGAGCAGTTTGTTCTGGTGGGCTTCGCGCAGGACTTCCAGCAGTTCCTGGCGGTTTCTCGGCTCATGAGCAAAAGCCTGGGTCAGCTTGTTGAACCAGGACTTCTGCTCGTTGCTCGATCGGTCTTCGCTCATGGCGTTTTACTCAGGATCCTTTTCATTAGGAGGTTCGTCGCCGGCATAAGGGTCGGGGTGACCCAGTTCGGCGAGCAATTGTCGTTCCAGATCTTCCATCTCGAGGGCTTCGTCTTCCTCGATATGGTCATAGCCCAGCAGGTGCAGGCAGCCGTGGATCACCAGATGCGCCCAGTGCGCTTCCAGTGCCTTGCCCTGTTCGGCTGCTTCGCGCTCGACCACCGGCACGCAGATCACCAGGTCGCCCAGCAGCGGGATGTCGAGAATTCCATCGGGAATCTCGGCGGGGAAGGACAGGACGTTGGTGGCGTAGTCTTTGTGTCGCCAGGTGTGGTTCAGCTCGCGGCCTTCGGCCTCGTCGACCAGGCGGATGGTCAGCTCCGAGTCGGCGCTGCGTTGGCGCAGCGCCAGTTCGCACCATTGGCGCAGTTGCGCCTCGTCCGGGTGCTGGCCGTCAGTGGCCAGTTGCAGGTCGAGTTCAAGCATCCTTGTTCTCGACCTTGGCGTTCACTCGGGCATCGTGGCGCTCGTAGGCCTCGACGATGCGCTGCACCAGGGGGTGGCGCACCACGTCCTTGGGTTGGAAATGGGTGAAGCTGATGCCTGGCACTTCGCGCAGTACTTCGATGACATGGGCCAGGCCGCTCTTGGTGCCGCGCGGCAGGTCGACCTGGGTGATGTCGCCGGTGATCACGGCGGTGGAGCCGAAACCGATACGGGTGAGGAACATCTTCATCTGCTCGACGGTGGTGTTCTGACTCTCGTCGAGAATGATGAAGCTGTTGTTAAGCGTACGGCCGCGCATATAGGCCAGCGGCGCAATCTCGATCACCTGTTTCTCGATCAGCTTGGCGACGTGGTCGAAGCCGAGCATTTCGTAGAGGGCGTCGTACAGCGGGCGCAGGTAAGGATCGATCTTCTGCGCCAGGTCGCCGGGCAGGAAGCCGAGCTTCTCGCCAGCCTCCACCGCCGGGCGCACCAGCAGGATGCGTCGCACCTGTTCGCGCTCCAGCGCGTCCACCGCGCAGGCCACGGCGAGGTAGGTCTTGCCGGTACCGGCGGGGCCGATGCCGAAGTTGATGTCGTTGTCGAGGATCGCCTTGACGTAGCGCTGCTGGTTGGCGCCGCGCGGCTTGATCACGCCCTTGCGCGTACGCAGGGTCACCTGCGGCACATTGCTGGGGTTGACCAGTTCCTCGACGCCGGACTCCTGCAGGTACAGGTGCACCAGATCGGGCGACAGCTCGGTGGCTTTGGTTTCGCGGTACAGCTTGCGCAGCAGGGTCTCGGCGGCCTGGGCCTTGTCGGCGCTGCCGAGCAGCTCGAACTGGTTGCCACGGTTGCGGATTTCCAGACCGAGGCGCTCTTCGATCAGGCGCAGGTGCTCGTCGAACTGGCCGCAGAGGTTGGCGAAACGGTGGGCCTCGAAGGGCTCGAGGGTGAAGCGATGAGGTTCTAGGGAAGCGTTCAAGGTGATGGTGTGATCGTCACTTGTCTGGGTATGGAAAGGCAGCATAACGCCGGGCGCCGACAACGCAAAGTGTAGGCAAATACGGCTTTAGTGGAGGGTCTCAGTATCCAGCAGGGTGCCGCGTAGCGAGTGCGGCAGGGCGTCGTCGATATGCACGTCGACGAACTGGCCGATCAGGCGCGGATTGTCGCAACGGAAATTGACGATGCGGTTCTGCTCGGTACGGCCCTGGAGCATGCCCGGGTCCTTCTTCGAGTAGTCGCTGACCAGGATGCGCTGCACCGTGCCGACCATGCGCCGGCTGTTCTCGAAACCGTTCTGGTTGATGCGGTGCTGCAGCAGAGCCAGGCGCTGCTTCTTCACCTCTTCCGGGGTGTCGTCGGCCAGATCGGCGGCCGGAGTGCCGGGGCGCGAGCTGTAGATGAAGGAGAAGGAGAAGTCGAACCCGACGTCCTCGATCAGCTTCATGGTCTGCTCGAAATCCTTCTCGGTTTCGCCGGGGAAGCCGACGATGAAGTCCGAGCTGATCAGGATGTCCGGCACGGCGGCGCGCAGCTTGCGGATGCGCGACTTGTATTCCAGCGCGGTGTGGTTGCGCTTCATCGCTGCGAGAATGCGGTCGGAGCCCGATTGCACCGGCAGGTGCAGGTATTTCACCAACTGCGGGATCTCGGCATGGGCGGCGATGATGGCGTCGGAGAACTCCAGCGGGTGGCTGGTGGTGTAGCGGATGCGCTCGACACCATCGAGGGCCGCCACGGCGTGCAGCAGCTCGGCGAAGTCGGCGATATGGCCGTCCGGGGCTTGCCCACGATAGCCGTTGACGTTCTGCCCGAGCAGGGTGACTTCCTTCACGCCCTTCTCGGTGAGGGAGGTGATTTCCATCAGCACGTCGGCCAGCGGGCGGCTGACTTCCTCGCCACGGGTGTAGGGCACCACGCAGAAGGTGCAGTACTTGCTGCAGCCTTCCATCACTGAGACGAAGGCGCTGGGGCCATCGACGCGCGGCTCGGGCAGGCGGTCGAACTTCTCGATCTCGGGGAAGCTGATGTCCACCTGGGCGGTCTTGGTCACGCGCGCGGCGTCGATCATCTCCGGCAGGCGGTGCAGGGTCTGCGGGCCGAATACCACATCGACATAGGGCGCACGGTCGCGGATCGCTGCGCCTTCCTGGCTGGCCACGCAGCCGCCGACGCCGATCACCAGATCCGGGTTGGCCTGCTTCAGCTCGCGCCAGCGGCCGAGCTGGGAGAACACCTTGTCCTGCGCCTTCTCACGGATCGAGCAGGTATTGAGCAGGATCACGTCGGCTTCTTCGGGTTTTTCCGTAACCTCCAGGGCCTGATGCTCGCCCAGCAGGTCGACCATGCGCGAGCTGTCGTACTCGTTCATCTGGCAACCGTGGGTTTCGATATAGAGCTTCTTGGTCATGGCACTGTCTGAGGTGGTTAAAAAATGACCGCGCATTATAGGGGAGCGGCGGGCGACAGGCTACAAGCTTCAGGCGGCAGGCAAGCGCGTCGTCGGGTAGCCCGGATGCAATCCGGGGGCTTGCGCCGTTCATTCCCGGATTGCATCCGGGCTACGCTTGCCTGCCGCCTGCCGCCTGCCGCCTTGTGCTATCCTTCGCGCCCCGTTTTTCCTGACTTCGAGTCTTCATGAGCAAGCGTGATCCCATCTACAAGGTGATTTTCCTCAACCAGGGCCAGGTGTACGAGATGTATGCCAAGCAGATCTATCAGAGTGATCTGTGGGGTTTTCTGGAGGTGGAGGAGTTCGTCTTCGGTGAGCGTAGCCAACTGGTGGTCGACCCCAGCGAGGAAAAGCTCAAGGCGCAGTTCGAGGGCGTGGTGCGCAGTTTCGTGCCGATGCACGCGATCATCCGCATCGACGAGGTGGAGCGCCTGGGCACGGCGAAGATCAGCGAAGCCAAGGGCGGCGGCAACGTGATGCCGTTCCCTATGCCGATGCCGGACAAGTAAGCGACAAGCTGCAAGCCACAAGCTTCAAGCTGGCTCGGTGCATATCTTGGCTTTTACTTGCCGCTTGGGGCTTGCAGCTTGCGGCTGCTCTTTCAGGGCAAGGGTGCGAAAGGCGAGCGGCTTTCGGCGGTCTGCAGTTCCAGCAGGTAGCTGCGGAAGATCTGTCCCAGCACCTGGGTGGCGATTTCCAGTTCGTCGCGACGCATCTGCGCCGACACCAGGTCGGCGGTGTCCATGGCTTCGTCCGAGCCGTTGACCGAGGCCATCTTCAACACGATGTAAGCCTGCACGTTGTTGGCCGGTACGCCTTCGCCACGGAAGAACATGGTGCCCAGGCGCAGTTGCGCTTCGGCATGGCCCTGCAGCGAGGCGCGCTCGAACCAGCTCAGCGCCTGCTTGAGGTCGCGCGGGGTGCGCTTGCCGTCGTAGTAGTACTCGCCCAGATCGAAGGCGGCCTGAACGTTGCCGCTGCGCGCCATCTCCTGGCAACTGGCGAGGGCTTCGGGCATGTCTTCGGCTGGGCCGCTCAGGGCACAACTGCCGGTCGCCGGGATCAGCAGTGAATTGCCGCCTGCGAACGCAAACAGCGGGAGGAAAAGCAACAGGCAGCCCATGGACAGGCTGCGGCCGGTGCGAGTCATCTGAATAACGGTGCCTCAGCGGTTCGGGGCGGGTTACGGGCCCGGTCGGCGCGATACGTGCCGACCGATGCATTATGGAATAAACCGCGCGCTTGTTACAAAGCCTTTACCGCACCGGCTTGCGGGCGCTCCCCGGCAGGCTCAACAGTAGCCAGGCCAGCAAGGGGTAAGCCGCTGCGAGCAGCAGGTGGAACAGGTCGACACGGCGCAGCGGCCCGATCACGCCCTCGCTGCCCACCGCCAGGCCAGCCAGTAGAAACAGGCCCACCACGGCGGCTGCAGTAATCGCGGGGGCACGCCGTGGCCACTGCAGTGCACCGGCATAGAGGATCAGCGCCAGCGTCGCCAGATGCAGCGCCAGGCGGTACTCCTCCAGGTGGCCGAACTGGCGGAACAGCTCGAAGAAGGCGCACAGCCCGAGGACGATTCGCCCCCAGTTCGGCCGGCTCCAGACCCAGCCACGGCCCAGTGCCAAGGCGGCGGCGCCGAGCAGCGGCAGGCCGAGAAAGCTGCTGGCCTGGGAGAGCCAAAGATGCGCGGCCTGCCAGCTCGGGTCTAAGCCGTAGCGGATTACGCCGACACTGGCGGCGGCTGTCGGCAGCAGGAAGCCGAGCAGGGCGCAGAACAGCGCCGGCTGATCGCCCTCGCCATGGCGCCTGCGTACCCGGCCAATCAACCAGGCGCAGGCGGCGCAAGCCAGGGCCAGCAAGGCATCGCTGAAGGCGGTGCTGTACTGCATCAGGCTTTTTTCAGCTCGGCGAAAGCGCGCTCGGCGGCGTCCAGGGTGATGGCCAGTTCCTTGTCGCCATGGGCGATGGAGGTGAAACCGGCCTCGAAGGCGCTCGGTGCCAGGTACACGCCACCGTCCAGCATCAGGTGGAAGAAGCGGTTGAAGCGCGCGCTGTCGCTGGCCATCACGTCGGCGAAGGTGACGATGTCGTCTGCACCGCTGAAATACAGGCCGAACATGGCACCCGCCTGGGTGGTGACGAAGGGGATGCCTGCGGCATCGGCGCGCTCCTGCAGGCCGGCGAGCATGCGCGAGGTGTAGTCGGCGAGTTCGGTGTGGAAGCCCGGACGGCTGATCAGCTTGAGGGTGGTCAGGCCGGCGGCCATGGCCAGCGGGTTACCCGACAGGGTGCCGGCCTGGTACACCGGGCCGAGCGGGGCGATGCACTCCATGATCGCGCGCTTGCCGCCGAAGCAGCCCACCGGCATGCCGCCGCCGATGATCTTGCCGAAGGTAGTCAGATCCGGGGTGACGCCGTAGTGCGCCTGGGCGCCGCCGAGGGCGACGCGGAAACCGGTCATCACTTCGTCGAAGATCAGCACTACGCCATGTTTGTCGCACTGCTCACGCAGGCCTTCGAGGAAGCCCGGCGCCGGCGGCACGCAGTTCATGTTGCCGGCCACCGGCTCGACGATGATGCAGGCGACTTCCTGACCGACCTGCGCCAGGCATTCGGCGACGGCGTCGATGTCGTTGAACGGCAGGGTCAGGGTGTGCTTGGCGAAGGCAGCCGGCACCCCGGCGGAGTTCGGCACGCCCTGGGTCAGGGCGCCAGAGCCGGCCTTGACCAGCAGGCTGTCGGAGTGGCCGTGGTAGCAGCCCTCGAACTTGATGATGCTGTCGCGGCCGGTGTAGCCACGGGCCAGGCGGATGGCGCTCATGGTCGCCTCGGTGCCGGAGCTGACCATGCGCACCATCTCCATCGACGGCACCAGGCCGCACACCAGCTCGGCCATCTCGGTTTCCAGCGCGGTCGGCGCGCCATAGGAAAGGCCGTGTTCCAACTGACGACGCACCGAGTCGAGCACATCCGGGTGGCTGTGGCCAAGGATCATCGGGCCCCAGGAGCCGACGTAGTCGACGTAGCGCTTGTCGTCTTCATCCACCACATAGGCGCCTTCGGCGTGCTTGAAGAACAGCGGCGTGCCGCCGACGCTGCGGAAGGCGCGCACCGGCGAGTTGACGCCGCCTGGGATGTGCTTTTGGGCATTGGCGAAGAGGATTTCGGAGCGGGACATGTCAGGTTCTCTCTGCAAAAGGTCAATCGAACAGCGCGGCGAAGGCGCGGGCGCGGTCTTCCACCTCAAGGGCGGAGTCCGCAGCGAACAGGGCGTGGATCACGGCGACCAGGCTGGTGCCGTGGGCGATCAGGCCTGGGGCGGTTTCCAGGGTCACGCCGCCGATGGCGACGATGGGCTGGGCAAAGCGTGCGCGGGCCTGCTCCAGCAGCTCCAGGGTGGCCGCCGGAGCGCCGGGCTTGGTGTGGGAGTTGAAGAAGCGGCCGAAGGCGATATAGCTGGCGCCTTCGGCCACAGCGCGCTCGGCCAGCTCCAGTTGGGCATGGCAGGTGCCGCCGATCACGGCCTCGGTGCCGAGGCGGGCGCGGGCTGCGGCCAGCGAGCCGTCGCTTTGGCCCAGGTGCAGGCCGACGCCCAGGCGCGCGGCCAGCTCCAGGTCGTCGTTGATGATCAGGCTGGCGCCGTGGCGCTGGCACAGTTCGGCCAGAGCCTGGGCCTCATCGAAACGGCGTGCGGCATCGGCGGACTTGTCGCGGTACTGCAGCAGACGTGCGCCACCGATCAGTGCCGCCTCGGCGTAGGGCAGCAGCTTGCCGCCGGCCAGCAAAGGCGTGTCGGTAATGGCGTAGAGACCGCACAGGCTCATTGGCCGTAATCCAACGGCAGGCGGCGTGGCACGTACTGGCCGTGGCCGGGTTGTTCGGCGTCGCGCAGGGTGCGCCATGTGTAATCCAGGGCACTGTTCACGGCGCTGACCAGTTCTTCGCCCAGCGCCAGGCGACCGGCCAGGGTGCTGGCCAGGGTGCAGCCGGAGCCATGGTAGCTGCCGGGCAGGCGCGCGCAGGTGAAGGTATGACGGCTGCCATCGCGGCTGTACAGGCGGTTGTGCACTTCGGCTTCGTCGCCGTGGCCGCCAGTGATCAGCAGGTGCTCGATATAAGGCAACAGTTTTTCGGCGCACTCGTCAGCGCTGCCTTGCGGCAGTTCGGCGAGGATGCGCGCTTCCGGCAGGTTCGGCGTGGCGATGGTGGAGACGGCGAACAGGCGTTCGCGCATGGCATAGCCGACGTCGTCCTTGCCCAGCGCGCCGCCGCCGCCGGCGCGCAGTACCGGGTCGCAGACCAGCGGCACGCCCGGCAATTGGCTCATCACTTCGAGCACGGTGTCGACCATGTCCACCGAGCCGAGCATGCCCAGCTTGACGGCGGCCACCGGCATGTCGGCGATCACGGCACGGGTCTGGGCCAGTACCCAGCCGCGGTCGAGTACGCGAAAATCACTGACATTGACCGTGTCCTGCACGGTCAGCGCAGTCACTGCCGGGGCAGCGTGGCAGCCCTGGGCGAGCAGGGCTTCGATATCGGCCTGCAGGCCAGCACCACCGCTGGGGTCGTGACCGGACATGCACAGCACTACGGGGCGAAAGTTTGGCGTTTTCATGGTGCGCGAGCTTATCACTAACAGGCCGTTGAAAAACGTCAGCGAGGCAGGCTGGCCTAGGCAAAAACAGCCGAAAAAGCGCAGTTTACGAGTTGTAAATAGCATTTTGACTGGGCTCGCACACGAGGCTGTTTTTAACGACGGCCAGGCAACGCAGGTAGTTTTTCAACAGCCTGTTAACCGTTGGTGCAGGCCGCTGCTGTGATCTTGTCCGGCAGAAAAGTGGGGCGAATCTGGCCAAGTGCCCAGGCAGCCCCTAGAGTAGTGCGTTTCGTTTATCAAGTTTCCCTGGCGCGGCGATTCGGGCGGTGGAGTCACGCACTCCCGCTGGCGCTCGACAGGCTTCGTGGGGTCGTATGGGTCGCCTGTTCCTGCTCGTGTTGAGCCTGGTTCTTTCTTCGTTCGTCGCTGCAGCCACCTTCGACGAGCAGATGCGCGCGCTGCCGCTGGGGCAGAGCATCTATGTGTTCGAGGACGTGCGCGGCGACGCCAGCATCGACGATATCGTCTCGCCGGCGCTGGAGCGCAGCTTCATCCAGCATGACCAGTCCGTGCTCAATGCCGGTTACTCGCGCTCGGTGTTCTGGTTGCGCCTGGATCTGGAGTATCGGCCGCAACAGGCGAGTGGCCCGCGTTCCTGGCTGCTGGAGCTGGCCTACCCGCCTCTCGACCATGTGGAACTGTACGAGCAGGAAGGTGGCGGCCGTTTCCATCTGACCCAGCGCACGGGCGATGCCCTGCCGTTCGACAGCCGTCAGTTCCGCCAGAACAACTACCTGTTCGAGCTGCTGTTGCACCCCGGTGAGCCCAAGCGCCTGTACCTGCGCCTGGAGAGCCAGGGTTCGATCCAGGCGCCGCTGACCCTGTGGGCGCCCAACGCTTACCTGGAAGAACAGCCAGGGCGCATCTACGTGCTCGGCATCATCTACGGCGTGCTGCTGGTGATGCTGGTGTACAACCTGTTCATCTATCTCAGCGTGCGTGACACCAGCTACCTCTACTACATCCTCTACATCGCTTCGTTCGGCCTGTATCAGGTGTCGGTCAACGGTGCCGGCATCGAGTACTTCTGGCCCAACAGCCCCTGGTGGGCCAATGCTGCCACGCCCTTTTTGATCGGTTCGGCGTCCTTGTTCGGCTGCCAGTTCGCCCGCAGCTTCCTGCACACCGCCGAGCACAGCCCCTGGGTCGACCGTGGGTTGATGTTGCTGATGGCCTGCGGTGCCACGGTGATGGTGTTGGCGCTGACCATCAGCTATGCCACGGCGCTGCGCCTGGCCACCTACCTGGCGCTGTGCTTCACCGTGCTGATCTTCGCTGCCGGCATTCTGGCCTGGTTGCGCGGCATGCGTGTGGCGCGCTATTTCATCTTCGCCTGGACGGCCTTCCTCGCCGGTGGCGCGATCAACACACTGATGGTGCTGGGCTATCTGCCCAACGTATTCCTCACCATGTACGCCAGCCAGATCGGTTCGGCCATCGAGGTCGGCTTGCTGTCGTTGGCGCTGGCCGACCGTATCAACGCGATGAAGGAGGAGCGTGCACGCATCCTCCAGGATGCCAGCCACAAACTCGAAGCGCTGAACCAGGAACTGGCCGACAGCAACCGCTTCAAGGACGAGTTCCTCGCCACCGTCACCCACGAGCTACGCACGCCGATGAACGGCGTGATCGGCTCGCTGGAACTGATGCAGACGGTGAAGATGGATGTCGAACTGGAGCAGTACCAGAAGACCGCTGCTGCCTCGGCGCGCGACATGATGCGCATGGTCAACGACATCCTCGCGCTCACCGAGCTGCAGGCCGGCAAGCTCTACCCACGGCGGCAGGCCTTCAGCCTGCGTAGCCTGTTCGATGACCTGCGCGCGCAGTACGCCCCCCGGGCCGAAGAAAAGGGCCTGGCGTTTCATCTGCGCCTCGACGACAGCCTGCCGGACGTTGTCGAAGGCGACGCCGACAAGCTGGCCCAGGCCCTGGGTTACCTGCTGGACAATGCCATCAAGTTCACCCACGAAGGTGAGGTGCGCCTGCAGGTCATGGCCGCTGGCCGGACGGGCGACAGCGTGCCGCTCAGGGTACAGGTCAGCGACACCGGCATTGGTTTCGACCCTGACCAGGACATGCTTTACCAGCGCTTCCGCCAGATCGATGGTTCCATGACGCGCAAGTACGGCGGTCTCGGCATCGGCCTGGCCTTGTGCAGGCAACTGGTGGATCTGCTCGGCGGCAGCCTGGAGCATCACTCCGTGCCAGGGCAGGGCAGCCGCTTTCTCGTCGAGGTGCCGTTGACGCAGCCGCAGCAGGTGGCTGGCAGCATGCCGCGCCCAGCGCGTGGCCCGCTGGGCAAGGCCGTGCGCACGCCCCAGCAATGCACGGTGCTGGTCGTCGAGGACAATGCCATCAACCAGTTGGTGACGCGCGGCATGCTGCTCAAGCTCGGCTACCGCGTGCGCACTGCCGACAACGGCGCCGATGCTCTGGAATTGCTGCGCAACGAACGGGTGGATGCCGTACTGCTGGACTGCCAGATGCCGATCATGGACGGCTTCGCTACCTGCCGCGCGTTGCGCACGCTGCCAGGCTGTGCCGAGGTGCCGGTGCTGGCCATTACCGCCCACAGCCACAGCGGTGACCGCGAACGCTGCCTGGCAGCCGGCATGAGCGACTACCTGGCCAAGCCGGTGAAGTTCGACGAGCTGCGCGTCCTGCTGCATGACTGGGTGCTGTACCGCGCCACGGCAGACGCCTGACTCTCTCGCATTGATTCACCCTCCTGCAGGGGCACATGGGCAGCGCTGCCCATGCCTGTCTGCGCGACGCCCATTCGTCCATCCTTTGCCGAAGACGCTTTTCCAGCCGCCTGTTTGGCCGAAACGCCTCTTTAGCCATGGTCTGAATCCTGATTCACTCAAAGCCAGTGAACGAGGATTCAGACCATGGCCTACCGCCTCAGCGAAGCTCAACTCGACCGTGACCAGGCCCTGCGTGCGCGCATACTCGACTGTGCCCTGCTGCGGGTGGCGGAGGGCGGCTTCGCCGCCCTGACCATGCAGGCCCTGGCCGAGGACGTGGGCATCGCCACCGGCAGCCTGTACCGGCACTTTCGCAGCAAGGGTGAACTGGCCGCCGAGGTCTTTGCCGTGGCCAGTCAGCGTGAGGTGGATGCCCTGGCCGCGGATCTGCGCGGCCCAGGCAGTGCCGCTCAGCGCTTGTGTCTGGGCCTGGAAAAATTCGCCGCCCGTGCCTGGCATAGCCGGCGCCTGGCCTTCGCGCTGATCGCCGAGCCGGTGGATACCCAGGTCGACGAGCAACGCCTGCTCTACCGTGAGGCCTACGCCGAACTGTTCATCGACCTGCTCGAGGAAGGTGCGCGCAGCGGCGAGTTTCAGGTCGAGCAGATCGGCCTGGTGGCGGCCTGCCTGGTTGGCGCCATCGCCGAGGCCTTGGTCGGGCCGCTTTCCCCGCCGGCGCGCGCTGCCCGTGAAGCCGGATATCCCACCCTGGAACTGGCCCAGGTCAGCGCCAGCCTTGCCACCTTCTGCCTGCGCGCCGTCGGCGCCAAGGAGACCACGCGATGAAACCCAGCCTGCTCGCCGAAACCCACGAGGTGTTCAACCAGGTGCCTAGCCTGGATGGTGCCAATCTCTATCGCCTCGACCTGCCGCTGCAGGAGTGGGTGCGTCGCTATGGCGGCGCCTGGGCGGACGAACGCCTTGTCGCCTATGGCGCCCTCGCCGGTGGTTCCCTGATGCAGGCAGGCTTTCTTGCCAACGAAAACAAGCCGGTGTTCAAGAGCCATGATCGCTACGGCAACCGCATCGACCTGGTGGAATTTCACCCGGCCTATCACGAGCTGATGCGCACGGCCATCGAGCAGGGCCTGCCTTCGCTGCCCTGGACCGACCCGCGTGCTGGCGCTCATGTCGCACGCGCCGGCCTCACCTACATGCACAGTCAGGCCGAGGCGGCCAGCGGCTGCCCGCTGACCATGACCTTCGCCGCCGTGCCGGCCATCCGCCTGCAGCCCAACGTGGCCGAGCAGTGGCTGCCGAAGATCCTGGCCACCGAGTACGACCCGCGCAACCTGCCGATGGAGCAGAAAGCCGGGGTCACCATCGGCATGGCCATGACCGAGAAACAGGGCGGCACCGACGTGCGCGCCAATACCACCCGCGCCTATCCCATCGGCATCGGTGGGCCGGGGCAGGGCTATGAACTGGTCGGGCACAAATGGTTCTGCTCGGCGCCGATGTGCGATGCCTTCCTCACCCTGGCCTACACCGACAAGGGCCTCTCCTGCTTCCTGCTGCCGCGCCACCGCCCGGACGGCACGCGCAACGCCTTCTACATCCAGCGCCTGAAGAACAAGCTGGGCAACTGGGCCAATGCCTCCAGCGAAGTGGAATACCGCGGTGCCTTCGCCTGGATGCTCGGCGAGGAAGGGCGTGGCGTGCCCACCATCATCGAAATGGTGGCCATGACCCGTTTCGACTGCATGGTCGGCTCCAGTGGCCTGATGCGCCAGGCATTGACCCAGGCCGCGCACCACTGCGCGCACCGCCAGGTGGGCGGCAAATTGCTGGCTGACCAGCCGCTGATGCAGAACGTGCTCGCTGACCTGGCGCTGGAAAGCGAAGCCGCGCTGGCGCTGTGCATGCGCATGGGCCGCGCGCTGGATCACCTGCATGACGAACAGGAAGACAAGTTCGCCCGCCTGGTCACCGCCGTGGGCAAGTACTGGATCTGCAAGCGCGCGCCGGAAATGATCTACGAGGCCAGCGAATGCATGGGCGGCGCGGGTTACGTCGAGGAAACCATCATGCCGCGCCTGTACCGCGAGGCGCCGGTCAACTCCATCTGGGAAGGCTCGGGTAACGTGCAATGCCTGGACGTGCTGCGTGCGCTGTCCAAGGAGCCTGGCGTGCTCGATGCCTTGTTCGCCGAGCTGGGCGACGGTCATGGCGATGCCCGCCTCAAGGCCCATATCCAACGCCTGAAAGCCGACTTCGCCGACACCGCCGACATCCAGTATCGCGCCCGCCAGCTCACCGAAGACATGGCCGTGGCATTGCAGGCCAAACTGCTGCTGGAGGCCGGCAACAGCGTGGTGAGCGACGCCTTTATCGCCAGCCGCCTGGAAGGCCATGGCCGTGTCTACGGCACCCTGCCGCGGGGCGTCGACGTTGAAGCGCTGCTGGCGCGTAGCACACCACACCTGGTCTGATCGGAGAGGCGCATGCAAGCTCATCCGCGTTACCGGGAGCTGGTGGAGCAGGGCTTCGCCAACGCCAACTTCATTCAGGATATGGGCATCCGCGCCAGCGCTTGCGGGCCGGGGTGGGTCGAGGCGGAGCTGGACATCCTGCCGCGCCACCTGCAGCAGAACGGCTTCATCCATGCCGGCGTGCAGACCACCCTGGCCGACCACGCCGCCGGCGCGCTGGTGGCCGACGGGCAGACGGTGCTGACCCTGGAATTCAAGGTCAACCTGCTGCGCCCGGCGCGCAGCAGCCGCCTTTACTGCCGTGCCCAAGTGCTCAAGGCCGGGCGCCAGGCCACTGTGGTCGAGTCCGAGGTGTTCGGCGAGGAGAACGGCCAGAAACGCCTGTACAGCAAGGCTTCGGTGACCATGGCGGTGGTGACGCTGGCAGAATCGTCTTGAACCCGTATCGACGCGCTATGCTGTGCGCGAAGGTTTGTCATGGGCCGCCCGCGGGCCTGATCGGCCTGCTCAAGCTGCCTCGATCTTTAACAAGGAACAGTTGGTAGATTTTTAGCGCCTGATTTTTCCTTTGAGAACAATTGGTTTCGCTAAGGATGTTCCCCGCGTGAGCGGGGATGAACCCGCGAAGCACCACGACGCACGAATCTTTATGAGCGAGCTCTGCTCGCGAGCCTGGGCGATCCAAAAAGCTCCGCGAGCAGAGCTCGCTCCTACAGGTCAGGCGTGTTCCCCGCACCAGCGGGGATGAACCTCCCGTCGGGCAGCAGCGCCTTCGACTACAGGCGTGTTCCTCACGCCGACGTAGCCAGGGGCTCAGGTCTAGTCGCGCGATGATGCAATGCACCGGCTATCCAGCCGGTGCATCAGGGGACATCAGTCTTCGCTTTCCAGTACGGTTCGTCCATTGAGCGCCTGGATCGGGCGGGCGTTCTTCGTGTACAGGTGCTGGAACTGCGCCAGTTGTTCGTGGGACAGCTCGACTGGCTGTTTGAGTACGCGCCATTGCACGTCCTCACTGCATGGCGGGGTGGTCAGCGAGCCGGCGAAGGCGTAGTAGCCCTGTTGCTGCGGCAGTACGGTTTGTGGGGCGAAGTTGCTTGCCAACTCGACTTTTTCCCCCACCTTGTCCGGCATGGCCTTGAAGACTGAGTCCAGTGCCTGGTTTTTCGCCCCTTCCTTGAACAGCACAGCCACTACCGCCAAATGACCATCGGTAGACTGGTGAACGAAGTGCGCCACCATCGGGAAACCCTTGCCTGCGATGTGCTCTTCGCTGGGTGTGTGGAAATGGAATTGCACCAGGCGGTAGGGTTTGCCGTCGATCTCGATGCTGCCTGCATTGCTCAGATTCACCTGGACGGTGTGACCGTTATTCACCACTTCGGCTGGGCTGGCCTGGTAGTTGAAGGCAATGCGAGGCAGCGCTGCGCGGGTGGCATGGCTGATGTCGATCGGCGATTGCGCATGGCCGAGTGCGCAGGTTTCGTAGCCTGGATCCAATTGTGCCCAGTGTTCGGGGCCTTCCTTGCCTTTGTAGCTCCAGTGCGGTTGCTGTTCGGCCGCCATGGCGCCGGTTGCGAACAGAGCTGTTAACGCAACGATCAGGGTCTTCTTCATGTGCGCTCTCGTTACTGGATGAGGGTTCTAAAGGCTCGCGTGGCCCGCAGCCGATGCGAGTTTGGAAATACTACGCATGGCTTGTAATAAAAAGTTACATCTGCATGGACGTGGTGTGACGCACCGCTTATTCGCAGCAGCTTCGGCTACGTTCAAGACAGTATCCGTTCAGGTGGCGAGACTTTCTGGCAGCGGGAGCATCTCGGCGCCTCGCGCAGCTAGCTGGCGTATGGGTGACAAGCTCGGATTGCCGACCAAGCACATCGCACAGGGCGGAGGTGGGCGGTGCCTTGAACGCGAGTACTGTCTTTTGCCCTGGCTGCGGAGTAAGGTTGCCACCGATGGTTCCTGCGCGCCCCGGTGCGTGTGGATGAAAAGGGAACAGGGTGCGGCGAATCTCGCCAATGCCCTGGCTGCCCCCGCAACTGTAAACGGCGAGCGATGCCCCTCATGCCACTGACTGCGGTCGGGAAGGCGGGCGGAGTGCCAAGCCGTGAGCCAGGAGACCTGCCATCGAACCCATCGATCCTCCAACTCGCCGCGCGGTGGGCGCGGCCAAGGAACTTGCATGCATATCGAACCGGGCGTCGTCGAAGGCGCCAAGATCTTCCTCAGTTACGCAACGGCAGTCGGCGCCTTCGGCCTGACGGCCAAACTGGCGCGCGATGCCATTCGTGATAACGGCGGGGCGGCTGCCCTGGCCCTGCGCAGCCTGCTGACCACCGCGCTGGTGTTCTGCTTCTTCGAGGTGTTGCCACACCATGCCGTGGGCGTTTCCGAGGTGCACCTGATCCTTGGCTCCACCCTGCTGTTGCTGTTCGGCGCCGGTGCCACCGCCATCGGCCTGGCCGCTGGGCTGCTGTTGCAGGGCCTGTTGTTCGCCCCGTTCGATCTGCCGCAGTACGGCATGAACGTCACCACCCTGCTGGTGCCGCTGTGGGCCATCAGCGTGCTGGCCAAGCGCATCGTCGCGCCAGGTACCGCCTATGTCGACCTCTCCTACAAGCAGGCACTGGCGCTGTCGACCGCCTATCAGGGCGGCATCGTCGCCTGGGTCGGCTTCTGGGCCTTCTATGGTCATGGCTTTTCCAGCGACAACCTGGCAGCCGTGGGCAGCTTCGGCCTTGCCTACATGAGCGTGATTCTGGTCGAGCCATTGATCGACCTGGGTGTGCTGGCCGGGGCCAAGGCGCTGGCGCGTTTCAGTCAAGGGCCGCTGTTCAACGTGCGTTTGCATCAGGCGGCTGCCAGATGAGGGGCGCGGCGACCGAATTCTTCGGTCGCCGCGCTATGTTTTGCCGCGAGGTTGCAGGCAAGATAGGGGCGTTCGTTCAGTCAGGAATACGCCCACGTGAAAGTCTGTTCCGATGATTTCGTCGTTGTTCACACCCCCGAAGAGGCGGTCGACCGCCTGGCCGCGTTGTATGAGGAAGCCACCGGCGCTCTGAGCCAGGCCCTCAAGCGCTATCTCAAGGCGCGCGTGCGCCCGGATGCCGACGAGCACTGCCTGTTCCGTTATCCCGAATTGCGCCTGGCCTACCTCTGTCAGGGCGAGGTGCCTACCACCGTGCGCGCCTATGCCAAGATCCAGGTGCCGGGCATCTACGCCATCACCGTGACCCAGCCGGCGGCCTTCCGCAAATACCTGCTGGAGCAACTGCGCCCGCTGATGAACGACTTCACCCTGCGCGTGGAGGTTGGCCGCAGCCAGCAGAACATCCCCTATCCCTATGTGGTCGAGGGTGGCGATGAACTGGCCGGCAGCGGCGTGACCGCCGCCGAACTGGCGCGGGTGTTCCCCAGCACCGACCTGTCCGCCGCCACCGACGGCACTGCCGATGGCCTGTACGACTGGGAGAACATCGACCCGCTGCCGCTGGCGCTGTTCGACGCCGCGCGCACCGATTTTTCCCTCAAGCGCATCCAGCACTACACCGGCGGTGACTGGCGCCACGTGCAACCCTGGATTCTGCTGACCAACTACCACCGCTATGTCGACCAGTTCATCCGCCATGGCCTGGACATGCTGCAGACTGACTCGCGTTTCACCCGCATGGTGTTGCCGGGCAATGTGGTGGTCGAGCGCGGCATGGCCGAAGGCGAGATGCAGGCGATCATCGAGAACGTGGTCTGGCACCGCTACCAGATGCCGGCCTATCACCTGCAGGCCGAGGACGGCCATGGCATCACCCTGGTCAATATCGGCGTTGGCCCGTCCAACGCCAAGAACATCACCGACCACCTGGCCGTGCTGCGCCCGCACTGCTGGCTGATGATCGGCCACTGCGGCGGCCTGCGTCAGTCGCAGACCATCGGCGACTACGTGCTGGCTCACGCCTACATGCGCCGCGACGGCATTCTCGATCGAGTATTGCCGCCGCATATCCCGCTGCCAGCGCTGGCCGAGGTGCAGCAGGCGTTGCAGGAGGCAGCCAAGCAGGTCACCGGCGAGCAGGGTGACGAGTTGAAGAAGCGCCTGCGCACCGGCACCGTGCTGACCTACGACGACCGCAACTGGGAACTGCGCTGGGCCCAGGAGCGACCGTTGATCAACCTGTCGCGGGCGGTGGCGGTGGACATGGAGAGCGGCACCATTGCAGCGCAAGGCTATCGCCTGCGGGTGCCCTACGGCACGCTGCTGTGCGTGTCGGACAAACCCCTGCACAGCGAGATCAAGCTGCCCGGCGCCGCTGGCGCCTTCTACGAGCGCGCGGTGACTCAGCACCTGCATATCGGCATCGCCGCGCTGGAGTTGATGCGTAGCCAGCTCAATTCGCTGCACTCACGCAAGCTGCGCAGCTTCGACGAGCCGCCGTTCCGTTGAGTTTCTGAGACAGAGGCGTGGCCTGGTGCACAGTCCGGCCACGCCCTGGCAGCACTTGTCCGCGCTCTGCTTTAGACTCGCCCTCGTCATGGACGAACGAGGTAATACGCATGGAACAGGCACGTTTGCTGCTGACCGCGTTGTGGGAACCCTTCAGCTTTTTCAGTCTTTTTCTCTACACCGGCTTGGCCTTGTTGCTTGGCGCGGTTGTCGGCCTGTTGCTGGCGTTCAAGCTGCAGCGTTTGGGCTGGCTTGCGCGTAACAAGCGTTGGCACCACTGGCTGCTCAAACTCTACTTTCTGCTGGCTGCTCAAACTCTACTTTCTGCTGTTGCCCCTGGCCGGAGGATTCCTCGGCTTTCAGGGTGGGTTGCTGTATGGCAGCCAGCAGCAGATCAATCGCCATCTCGACAGTTATGCACCCGTGGTGCAGGAGCTGGCCGATGGTGTCTGGAGCGACTTCCAGGCTTATGTCGAAGCGCAAGGCCAGCAGGGCGCCCTGGCGGTACGCGATGCCAGCGTGCAGGAGGTACTTAACCAGCTAGCGCTGGACTACCTGCGCAGCGAACGGCTGCTGGAGGCCGAGGCCCGTGCCGACGCCTCGACGGCCGAGCGTATCGCCTTCGAGCTGTTCGACCGCCTGCGCGCCAGCCTGCTGGGCAAAGCGCTGGGCGAGCTGGCGGTGGAGGAAACCGCCCGTTACAGCGGGCTCAACGAGAAGGTGCTGAGCCAGGTGCTGGATGCGCGCATCGAGCAACTGTTCCAGGCTGAGTTCCTTCTCGGGCTGCTCAAGAAGCAGATCGGCCACGTGTTCAAACCGTTCTATATCGCTTTGCTGCTTCAGCTTGGCTTGCTGCTGGCCTTGATCGCGGCCGAGTGGGGGCTCTCGCGCTGGTTGCGGCAGACGTCTGTTCGCCTGCCTGCCGAGCCGCTTGCCACGGCCTGAGTTCAGGCGGCCGCCGGCGCCTCGTCACGCAGCAGTTCGGCCAGCGCTGCGCGGTCGATATTGGCGCCGCTGAGCACCACGGCCACGCGTTGCCCGGCGTTGAGTTCGCGCTCCTGCATTAGCGCGGCCAAGGCCGCCGCGCCGGCACCTTCGGCAAGGTTGTGGGTGTCTTCGTGATAGGCGCGGATGGCGGCGCGGATTTCCTCGTCGTCCACCTGCACGACGCGTGCGGCGCCGGCGCGGAGCATGTCCAGCGTCAGTTGCTGCGGCTGGCGGCAGGCCATGCCGTCGGCCAGGGTCTCGGCGCGTTCGGTCTGTACCAGGCGGCCCTGCTCGAAGCTGCGCGCATAGGCATCGGCGCCGCTGGCGACCACGCCGACGATCTCGGTGTCGAGGCCGAGCAGGTCGCGAGTGCGGATCATCCCGCAGATACCCGAACCGAGGCCGATGGGCACATACACCCGGCGCAGATTCGGCACCGCTTCCAGCAGCTCCAGGGCATAGGTGGCCACGCCGCGCACCAGATCCTCGTGCAGCGACGGCACCCAGTGCAGGTCATCGCGTTCGGCCAGGCGCGCTGCTTCGGCGCGCGCTTCATCGAAGTCGCGGCCATGCTCGATCACCTCGGCGCCGAGGGCGCGCATCGCCGCGTTCTTCTCGCGGGCGTTGCCATGCGGCACCAGAATGCGGATCGCCAGGCCTGCCTGACGTGCGGCCAGGGCCAGGCTCTGGCCGTGATTGCCGCGGGTGGCGGTAACCAGCCCACGCACCTGGGGCTCGCGACGCAGCAGGGCGTCGATATAGACCAGCCCGCCGCGCACCTTGAAGGCGGCAGTCGGGGCGTGATTCTCGTGCTTGACCCAGACCTCGCAGCCCGTGCGCTGTGCCAGCAGTGGCCAGCACAATTGCGGCGTGGGCGCCATATGGCGGTGAACCAGTGCAGCGCTCTGGCGCAGTTGGGCGAGGTCGAACATGGCGGGTGCTCCTGGTGGCGTTGACCTCGATGCTAGTGCGGCGCATTGTATGGGTAAATCTTTATATTGCATGGCAAACAATGTGGCTACCTGATCTTGGCGATAGTGCCTTACCCACCTACCTGGCCCTGGTCGAAGCCATCGCCGCTGCCATTGGCCGTGGCGAGCTCAAGCCCGGCGAACGCCTGCCGCCGCAGCGGCGCCTGGCCTGGACGCTGGGGATCAACCCGAGCACGGTAATGCTTGCCTACCGCGAGGCGGCGCGGCGGCATCTGGTTTCCGGCGAGGTCGGGCGTGGCACCTACGTGCTCGCCGGCAGCCGCGAGGCCAGTTTGTTTCGCCTCAAGCAACCGACCGCGCAGGGCGAGGTCATCGACCTGTCGACCAATGTGCCGGTACATGACCCGGATAACCACGACCTGTCCGCCAGCCTCGCTGCGCTGGCGGCACGGGGCGAGCTGGATGCCCTGCAGGCTTACCCGTCGGCGGCGCTGGTCGAGCGTGCCCATCTGGCCGGTGCCACCTGGCTGCGCCGACGGGGACTGATGCTGGCGCCGGGTGGCCTGCTGCTCTGCGCCGGTGCCCAGCAGGGCGTGTCAGCGGCGCTGCTGGCGCTGTGCGAGGCGGGTGAGCCGATTCTGGTGGAGCGCTACACCGCGCCGGGGATCAAGGCCGCTGCACGTCAGTTGCGCCTGCCGCTGCATGGCGTGGCGATGGATGGGCGCGGCATTCTGCCCGATGACCTCGACCGCCAGGCCCGTGCCACCGGCGCCCGTGTCGCGGTGCTTACCCCTTGCCTGCAGAACCCCACCGGCGCCTGCCTGGACGGCGAGCGCCGCGCCGCCATTGCCGAGGTGGCGCGGCGACGCGGGCTGTGGATCGTCGAGGACGATGTCTACGGCGTACTGGGCAGCGAGGCGCCGCTGGCGGTGCAGGCCCCCGAGCGCTGTCTGCTGATCAGCAGCCTGTCCAAGAGCGTGGCGCCAGGTTTGCGCCTGGGCTTTATCGCCGGTGCGCCGGAGTTGCTCGAACGTATCGACCCCGAGGCGCAGGCCACGCGTTGGGCGGTGACGCCGCTGAGCCTGGCGCTGGCCTGTGAGTGGATCGAAAGCGGCATCGCCGAACAGCGTCTGGCCTGGCAGATCGACGAGCTGCAACAACGCTGGCGCCTGGCTGCGCGCGTGCTCGGGCCGCGTATGCCGCAGGGTAGGGCAGTGGCGCCGCATCTATGGCTGGATGGCGCGTCACCGGCGGGCCTGGCCGAGGCTTGTCGGCAGCATGGTGTAGAAGTGGTGCCGGCTGAGGTATTCGCGGTCGAGGCCAATCCGGGCTGCGCCGTGCGCGTCAGTCTCGCGGCGGCGGCCAGCCGGGTGCAGCTCAAGCAGGCGCTGGAAGGGATTGTGGCCGCTTGGCCTATTGGCTGAGCGTCATATGCAGGATGGGGAAGGGCCGGCCGCCACCATCCAGGCGTGAGCGGTCGGTCACGACGAAGCCCAGATGCTGGTAGAAACCCACGGCCTGTGGGTTCTGCTCGTTGACGTCGACGCGGGTGGCGCCCAGTTCGTCGATGGCGTGAAGCATCAGCCGCTTGCCCACGCCCTGGCCGTGGCAGGCGGGGTCGACGAAGAGCATTTCCACCATGCCTTCGCTAGTGCCGAGAAAGCCCAGTATCCGCCCTGATTCGTCCCGTGCGCAGGTCAATTGCACGGCCGGGAAATACTGCTCGCGCAGCAACGGCTTGATCACCTGCAGGTCGCTTTCCGGGAGGAAGTGGTGGGTGGCACGCACGGCAGCCTCCCAGATTTCCACCAGGATGGGCAGTTCGGCGTCGGTAGGGGTGTCGAGCATCAGTGGCATGGCGGCAGGTATCGAGAGTCGAGCAGGGCGCAGAGCATGCCAGCTCTGCGCCCATGCTGTCATTGGCTGGCGTCCAGCACCACGCGGTAGCGCGCCTTGCCGCTGCGCAGATGGTCGATGGCCGCATTCACCTGACTCATGGGGAAGTGCTCGACCTGCGGCAGGATCTGGTGCCGCGCGCAGAACTCGAGCATGGTGGCCATGGTTTTCGGCGAGCCCACCGGCGAGCCGGAGAGGCTCTTCTGCTGCGGGATCAGGTTGAATACGTGCACCGGGATGGCGCTGGGCACGATGCCGACGAAGTGCAGCCGGCCCTTGCCACGCAGGGTGGCGATCAGCGCCTGCCAGTCGAGGTCGGCGCTGGCAGTGACCAGGAGGAAATCCAGGGTGCCGGCAATCGCCTTCAGCGCCGCGCTGTCGGTGGAGGCCACCACCTTGTGCGCCCCCAGGCGCTTGGCTTCATCCTGCTTGTTCAGCGACGAGGTAAAGGCGGTGACGTCGCAGCCCCAGGCGTTGAGAAAGCGCAGCGCCAGGTGGCCGAGACCGCCGATGCCGACCACGCCGACGCGATCGGTGGGTTTGATGTCGAATTCCAGCAGTGGGCTGAACACCGTGGAGCCGGCGCAAAACAGCGGGCCGACCAGCGCCGGGTCGAGGCCTTCGGGCAGCGGCACGGCCCAGGCCCAGTGCGAGCGCAGGCGGTCGGCGAAACCGCCGTGGCTGCCAACGATGGTCGGCTTCACCGAGCGGCACAACTGGTGCGAACCCTCCATGCACGAGCCGCAATGCATGCAACTGCCCTTGTACCAGCCGATGCCGACGCGCTGGCCCAGCTTGAGGCCGCGCGCCTGTTCGCCGAGGCGGACGATGGTGCCGACCACCTCATGGCCGGGGATGAAGGGGTAGCGCGCGTTGCCCCATTCGTTGTCGATCATCGACTGGTCGGAATGGCAGATGCCGCAGTATTCCACCGCGACCTCGACCTCTTCGGCGCCGAGCGGGCCAGGGTCATAGCTCAGGCGCTCCAGTGGCGCCTTGGGCGTGGTGGCGGCCCAGCCGGTGAAGGTGGCGAGTTCGGCGCTGTTGCTCATCGGTGGCTCCTGCATGCAGAGGGTGAATCAGCAGCTTAGCTGTCATTGTCGATCAGGGAAGCACCATCAGCGGCGTTTATCGTGGGTTACACTGCGTAGCCTTGTCTGACCGAAGCCCGTTGCATGTCGCGCCCTCGTCCTCCCGCCAATCGCCGTCCTGCCGCCCCACGCCGAGTGGCCAAGGCGCCACCTGCACAGCCGCGCCTGTTGCTGCTCAACAAGCCGTTCGATGTGCTCACCCAGTTCAATGACGACCAGGGCCGCGCCACGCTCAAGGATTTCGTCGAAGTGCCGGGCGTGTATCCGGCCGGGCGCCTGGATCGCGACAGTGAAGGCTTGCTCTTGCTGACCAACGACGGCCGTTTGCAGTCACGTATTGCCGACCCGAAACACAAGTTGCCGAAGACCTACTGGGTACAGGTGGAGGGCGAGCCGAGCGAGGCGCAACTGCAGCAGCTACGTGATGGCGTGACGCTCAACGACGGCCCGACCTTGCCGGCCGAAGCGCGCCTGCTGGATGAGCCCGAGTTGTGGCAGCGCAACCCGCCGGTGCGCTTTCGCAAGAGCGTGCCGACCGCCTGGCTGGAACTGGTGATTCGCGAGGGGCGCAACCGTCAGGTGCGGCGCATGACTGCTGCGGTGGGTTTGCCCACGCTACGCCTGGTGCGCGTGGCCATCGGCCCCTGGCGGCTCGATGGCCTGCAGCCCGGTCAGTGGCGTGAGGTGCCTGCACGGCTGCCATGAGAGGCCGTGGCTGCGAGCAGAGGCGTTGGTGCGCACAGCGCACCCTACGGTGGTAGCACCTAATCGACGAGGCAGGGCGTGCTCAGGAATGCGGGCGATTTGTCGCAGATGATGACCCTGGCGCAACTGACTTGGATCAATAACCGGCCTTGATCACGGCGATACCTTTGTTCAGCACTTCACGCCAGGCCTGGCGCACATCCGCGTCGCATTCCTTGTCGTGCTCGCTGATGGTCAGCAGCAGCGCGTCGAGCCACAGGTCGTAGAGTTCGGGGCGGATGTCCAGACGCTGGCGCGAGTGCGATTCACCGAGGGCACGCAGCTTGGTGTCGGGCATGCCGCGGGCGTGCATCACCAGATTGAGGATGCCCTGGCGTAGCAACTGCTTCTGCGCGGCCATGTCGGTGTCGACGAATTTCTCACGGATCAGCGGCGAGCTGGCGAGGAAGTGGCGGTAGAACGCATCGAAGAAATCCGGGCTGGCGCAACAGCGTCCATAGCTTTGCATCACACGATTGGCGGCGGTCATTGAGGTTCCTTGTGAATGACGAGTGGCAGGCAGCCTGGGTTTCCGGATGAGGTTCAGCCGTGAATGCCGCGGGTGACCTCGATGATGTAGGTGATGATCGGCTTGGCCAGGAACGCGAACAAGCATAGCCCCAGGCCGAGAAACAGGATAGCGGTACCCAGGCGACCGGCCTTGGACTTCTTGGCCAGATCCCAGATGATGAAGAACATGAACAGGATCAGCCCGCCCACTAGGACGTACATCATCAGGGCTTCGAATTGTTCGGTTTCCATTGCGGCCTCATGCACCTGCTGGCGCCAGAGTGAAGACTCTGGCGCCGGATGAAGGTGCTTTCACGCGGGCATCGAACGGCTCCACGGAAAGCGCGGGGCGTCGATTATACGCCTGCGCGCTCAGGGTCGCAGTAAAGCCGGTCACGTCTGCGTCGATCAGCCGCGCAGGTGCTGCAAAGGCAGTTGGGTGCTGGACAGTATCTGTTGCAGGACGAAACTCGAACGCACGCTGGAAACCCCGTCGATCCGCGTCAGCGTACCCAGCAGCAGCTTCTGGTAGTGATCCATGTCCGGCACCACCACCTTGAGCTGGTAGTCTGCGTCGATCCCGGTGACCAGGCAGCATTCCAGCACCTCGGGGCATTTGCGAATCTCTTCCTGAAAATGCTCGAAGCGCTCGGGGGTGTGGCGATCCATGCCGATCAGCACATAGGCGGTCAGGCTCAGGCCGAGCTTCTTGCGATCGAGCAGGGCCACCTGGCCGGTGATGTAGCCGTCGTCTTCCAGTTGCTTGACCCGCCGCGAGCAGGGCGAGGGCGACAGGCCGATGCGTTCGGCCAGCTCCTGATTGGACAGCGCAGCGTTGCGCTGCAATTCGGCAAGAATGTTCAGGTCGTAACGGTCGAGTTTGTCCATTTTTTCATTGGCTCATTATTTGATTGCGCTAAATATTGCTCCTTTGGTGATTGGTTGCGCAATCGGTAAGTTTGTAAGCAATATTCGCAATCTTCTCTCGGCGCGGCAGGCGTAAGCTTTCTCTCAGTTTCACGGCCCGGACGAAAAGTCCTACCGGCCTCGCCCAACCAGGTGAGCTGGCGCCGACGATCCTACCGGATCGCACCGGCACCCGGGTCCGCACTGCCCAACCAGGCAGGCGACGAAAGCGGCGACACCATTGCCAGTACCGGACACGAAAAAGGGGAGGCCATGTGCCTCCCCTTTTTCGTGCGCGCTGATCAGGCCAGGCCGCTCAGACGCAGCAGCCACCAGGCGAGAATCAGCATCTGAACCAGCAGGCCGCAAAAGCGCAGCCAGACGAACAGTGGGCGGGTGCTGATCAAGTGCATCGAGGATTGGAACAAGCGTGCGCCCAGCAACAGGCCCGCCAGTGGGTCGGTAATCCCGGTCTGCCCGGTGTGCATGGCATAGAGCAGCACTGCCGCTTGCAGAGGCAGATTCTCGATGCAATTGGCATGCGCACGTGCCAGGCGCTGGGCGAAGGTGCCGGGTGTGTTACTGCCATCCGGGACGAACGCATTGACCTTCATTCGGCCGCTCAACACCAGCAGGCCGCGTTGATTGACGATCAGGAACACCAGTAGCAATGGCCAGGCGACCAAGCCAAGCAGGGCAATGGCAGAGGGAGAGATAACCATGGTGGCTCACCGTTTTGGGGTTGGGCCACGCAGTGTAGTGGTTTTAGAGTATTTGCTCTAGTTTGGCTTCGGATGATCGTTCATGGCGCGGCGGTTCGCCCGCGCGCGACGATTTCACTCGGGTCGGCATGCACCAGCACTTCGGCTTGCGGGTAGTTCTGGCGAATCGCCGCTTCCACCGCTTCGCAGTGCGCGTGGGCTTCGGACAGGCTCATCTCGCCGTTCAGTTCCAGGTGCAATTGAACGAACCAGTGCGTGCCGGAGATGCGCGTGCGCAGGTCATGGGCACCGAGCACGCCGGGTACGGCCGTGGCCAGCGCATACATGTGCTGCGAGGTTTCGCTGGGCAGCTCTTCATCCATCAGCACGGCGATGGCGCCGCGCACGATGCTGATGGCGCTCCAGAAGATGTAGACGGCGATGCCGATGGCGAAGATGGCATCCATCTGCTGCCAGCCCAGGCGAGTCAGCAGCAGGGCGACGAGGATGCTGGCGTTGAGCAGGATGTCGGAGCGGTAGTGCAGGGAATCGGCGTGGATGGCGGTGGAGCCGGTTTCGCGCACCACCTTGCGCTGGAACGCCAGCAGGGCGACGGTCAGGGCCAGCGACAGCAGCATCACGGCGATACCGGCGCCTTCGGCAGCCAGCGGCTGCGGCGATTGCAGGCGCTCGACGCCCTGCAGGCCGATGAGGATGGCGCTGACGCCGATGAACAGCGCCTGGCCGAGACCGGCCAGCGCCTCGGCCTTGCCGTGGCCGTAGCGGTGATCGTCGTCCGCCGGGCGCAGGGCGAAGTGCACGGCGATCAGGTTGATCAGCGAGGCGGCGCTGTCGAGCAGCGAGTCGGTGAGGCCGGCCAGCAGGCTCACCGAGCCGCTCAGCCACCAGGCGACGGCCTTGGCCAGCACCAGGGTCAGCGCCACCGCCAGGGCTGCCCGGGTGGCCAGGCGCATCAGCCTGGCATGTTGCGGATTGGGCATGGCTTCAGGCGGCCGGACGCAGGCCGTAGGCGGCCAGTTGCTGGCTGCTGCCGCTGTGCTGGATCAGACGCGGGTCGTCGAGCGGCAGTTGCTCGCCGGTCTGGTTTTCGATCAGTTGCTTGAGCGCCAGTTGGTCGACCTGGCCATCGGCGCCGATGACCTGCTTGAGCTGCTGCGGATCGACCTGGGCGGTCTTGCCCTCCGGCAGGTAGATGGCGCCGGTGGCGAAATCCACGGCGAAGGCGATCAGGCCGGGAATCACGTAGAAGAGGATGCCGATGGCATTGGCGCCGGCGATCAGCGGGTCGATCTTGCCTTCGATCTGGCCGCGACGATCCGGGTAGAAGATGGTGCCGCAGGCACTGAGTTGAGCGAGCAGGGTAGCGGCGATGACGCCAGCGATGACACGGGATTTCGTGCGCATGAGCACCTCCAGGAAAAAGTGGCGCAACTATAGCAGTTCGACATTGCAAAACCGTTGAGCGGGCCGGCTCGGTCGAGCCCGGGCGCTTCATCGTGCCGGCGTTGCCGGTAATCCTCAGACCGGCCAGCACCCTGGCGGTTCGCCGTTATAATCGTCGGCTTGCTGTGGAGAGCCCATGAACACCCTGCCCATCGATGCCCTGCTGCCTGCCCTGCGCGATGCCCTGAGCGCCCGCCACGAAGTGGTGCTGGAGGCGCCGCCCGGCGCCGGCAAGACCACCCGCGTGCCACTGGCCTTGCTCGATGCGCCCTGGCTCGCCGGGCAAAGCATCCTCATGCTCGAACCGCGCCGCCTAGCCGCCCGCGCCGCTGCCGAGCGCCTGGCCAGCGAGCTGGGCGAGCGCGTGGGCGAGACGGTCGGCTACCGCATCCGCCTGGACAGCAAGGTGGGGCCGAACACCCGTATCGAGGTGGTCACCGAGGGCATCCTCGCCCGTCGCCTGCAGGACGATCCGGCGCTGGACGGCGTCGGCCTGGTGATCTTCGACGAATTCCACGAGCGCAGTCTCGACGCCGACCTGGCCCTGGCGCTGACCCTCAATGGCCGCGCCATGTTCCGCGCGGCGGACAGCGGCGAGGCGTCGCTCAAGGTGCTGCTGATGTCCGCCACGCTAGAGGGTGAGCGCCTGGCCGCGCTGCTTGGCGATGCGCCGGTGCTGCGCAGTGAAGGGCGCATGTTTCCGGTGGATATCCGCTGGGGTGCGCCGTTTCAGCCGGGTGAATGGATCGAGCCGCGGGTGCTGCAGACGGTGCAGCAGGCATTGGCCGACGAGCCCGGCAGCCTGCTGGTGTTTCTGCCCGGCCAGGGCGAGATTCGCCGCGTTGCCGAGCAACTGGGCGAGGTGCTGGCGGGGCGTGACGATATCCTGCTCTGCCCGTTGCATGGCGAACTGGATCTGAACGCCCAGCGCGCGGCCATCGAGCCGGCGCCTGCAGGCAAACGCAAGGTGGTGCTGGCCACCAATATCGCCGAGACCAGTTTGACCATCGACGGCGTGCGTGTGGTGATCGATGCCGGCCTGGCGCGGGTGCCGCGCTTCGATCCGGCCAGCGGCATGACCCGCCTCGATACCCAGCGCATCTCCCGTGCCTCCGCCACGCAGCGCGCCGGTCGTGCCGGGCGCCTGCAACCGGGCGTCTGTTATCGGCTGTGGTCGCAAGCGCAGCACGAGCAGCTCAGTGCCTATTCGGGTGCGGAAATTCTGGCGGCCGATCTCGCCGGGCTGGCCCTGCAACTGCTGCGCTGGGGTGTGACGCCGCAGGAGCTGAGCTGGCTCGACGTGCCGCCACCGGCCGCCTATGCGCAGGCGCTGGATCTGCTCGGGCGCCTCGGTGCGCTGGACGAGCGCGGCGCGCTGAATACCCATGGCCAGGCCATGGCCGAACTGCCCAGCCACCCGCGCATCGCCCATCTGCTGCTGCGTGGTCAGGCGTTGGGGCTCGGCCCGCTGGCCTGCGACCTGGCAGCACTGCTGTCCGAGCGCGACATCATGCGCGGCGGCCAGGGTGGCGGCGCCGATCTACACAGCCGACTGGCTCTGCTCAGTGGCGAAAGCCGCGCCGCGCGCTCAGCCCAAGGTGGCGTACAGCGGGCGCGGCAACTGGCCAAGCAATTTCAGGGGCTGCTCAGGGGGAAGGCGGTGAGCCAGGCCGTAAGCGACCCCGGGCACCCGCGCTGGCTCGGCTGCCTGTTGGCCTTCGCCTACCCGGATCGCATCGCCCGGCAGCGCCGCGCCGGTGGCGCCGACTACCGTCTGGCCAATGGCCGCGCCGCGCAGTTCGGCGAAGCCGATGCGCTGATGAAGCATGAATGGCTGGTGGTGGCCGATCTGGGCAGCCGTCAGGGCCAGCGCGAAGAGCGCATCTACCTCGCCGCCGAGCTCGACCCGGCGCTGTTCGAGAGCGAGCTGGCCGAGCAGGTGACGACGCTGGATCTGCTCGACTGGGACGAGCGCGAAGGTGTGCTGCGTGCCGAACGCCAGCGCAAGGTGGGCGAACTGGTGCTGGAGCGCCAGGCGCTGGCCGCGCTGGACGACGAGGCGCGCAGCCGCGCCCTGGTCGGCCTGGTGCGGCGCAAGGGCCTGGAACTGCTGCCCTGGACGCCCGAGCTGCGTCAGTGGCAGGCGCGCGTGGCACTGTTGCGTGAGCTGGATATGCAGCAGCAAGGGCAGAGCGAATGGCCGGACTTGTCCGATACCGCGTTGCTGGCCAGTCTGGAGCAGTGGTTGACGCCGTTCCTGGGCAAGGTCAATCGCCTCAGCCATTTCGCCAACCTCGACCTGCCTTCGATCCTGCAGACGCTATTGCCCTGGCCGCTGCCGCAACGCCTCGATGAACTGGCGCCGCGCACCTTGGCGGTGCCGTCCGGCTCGCGCATCGCCATCGACTACGGGGAAAACCCGCCGGTGCTCGCCGTGCGCCTGCAGGAGCTGTTCGGCCTGGCCGCCACGCCGCGCATCGCCGCTGGCCGCCTCGGCCTCAAACTGCACCTGCTGTCGCCGGCACGCCGCCCGGTGCAGGTGACCCAGGATCTGGCCAGCTTCTGGGCCAACACTTACATCGATGTGAAGAAGGATCTGAAAGGCCGCTATCCCAAGCATTACTGGCCGGATGACCCCTTGATCGCCGAGCCCACGGCGCGGGCCAAACCGAGAAAGTGAGAAACCGATGCTGACCCTGAACGTCGGGCCGCTGGCCCTGGGAATCACCCATATCCTGCTGTTCGGCAGCCTGCTTCTGGCCACGCTGGTTGGTTGGCTGATCGGTCGCCGCCATGGCTGCAACCCGGAAAGCCAGTTGTTCCGCATGCTCATGCTCGGGCTGTTGGTGGCGCGGCTGGCCTTCGTATTGTTGTATGCCGAGTTCTACCGCGATGCGCCGTGGCGCGTGGTGGATATCCGCGATGGCGGTTTTATCGCCTGGCCGGGCGTGCTCGCCGGGCTGGCCTTGGGCGCCTGGTATCTCTGGCGCCAGGCACGGCTGCGCCGGCCGCTGGGCGTGGCGATGAGTGTCGGCCTGGCCCTGTGGCTGGGCGGCAGCCTGCTGTTGCAGGCGCTGGAGCAGGGCACGCGGCTGCCCGACCTGCAGGTGCAGGACGCTCTGGGCCGCACGGTGAACCTGCGCGATTACACCGGCCAGCCGTTGGTGATCAATCTCTGGGCCACCTGGTGCCCGCCGTGTCGGCGCGAGATGCCGGTATTGATGCAGGCGCAGCAGCGCGAAACGGGCGTCACCTTCCTCTTCGTCAATCAGGGTGAGGGGGCCGAACAGGTCGCTGACTTCCTCTCTGCTCAGCACCTGGAGCTGGACAACCTGTTGCTCGACGGCAGCACCCAGCTCGGCAGCCTGGTGGGGTCGCGGGCACTGCCCACTACGCTGTTCTATGACGCCGAGGGCCGGCAGGTAGGTAGCCATCTCGGTGAGCTGTCGCAGGCCAGCCTGGAGCACTCGCTGGCCCGCTTGCGCCGCGACTGAGGTTCAGTGCAACCACAGCGTCTCGCCACTGTCTTCAAGCTTCTGGTAGACACGGTCGAGGTCGTCACGCAGGCGTTCGGCGCCTGCTGCGTGGCCTGAGTAGATGAGCCGCAGCGGCAGGCGCTGCACTTCGACGAAGGGCAGCTCGGTCATGTTCAGCTCATGCTTTGCCTGCTCGATGGGTGCCTGGTAGTCCAGCAGGTAATCCGCGCGCCTGAGCATGAGCATCTCCACGGCCGCCGTGTGGCTGGCGGTGCGGTGCTGGGTGATCGCCCACGCCGGATCCTGCAGCCAGCGATTGATGCACTGCCAATAGCTGTAGCCGGTAATCAGAATCAGGCTGCTTCCTTGCAGGTCGTCCGGCAGGCGCGGGGCTGGTGTATCGGGGCGAAAGTACAGGTTGAGCACGACTTCACCGAGCAGGTGGCGGCTTTCCAGGGTGTGCCCAGCCAGTTCCGCCTTGCCTGGGGCGCCGACCCAGAGCTGCACGCTGCCGTCGCGCAGGCCGTTGTACAGGCGGGCGCTGGGGTAAGCGCGGAACTCGGCCTGGTAACCGGCCTCTTCGAGCAGGCGTGCGGCCAGTTCCAGCCCCGAGCCACTGGGCAGGCCTTGAGCATCGGTATAGGAAATGGGTGGAAACTCGTAGTAGCCCACATGAATGCGGGGTGGGGCGGCGTTCGCGTGGGCGAGCAGCAGCCACAGCAGGGCGAAGGATATCGGGCGCAGGCGTTTTGTCATTGTTAGCTGAGGATGGAGAAGTCGCGGGGGCCTGTCTAGCAGACTGTTGAAAAACTACCTGCGTTGTCTGGCCGTCGTTAAAAACAGCCTCAAAATGCTCATTTACAGAACATAAACTGCGCTTTTTCGGCTGTTTTTGCCTAGGCCAGCCTGCCTCGCCTACGTTTTTCAACGGCCTGCTAGGGGCTACTGCTGATGCGGCAGGAAGAAGCGACCGATCACCGGCAGGTGGTCGGAGATGGCCTGCGTATCGTGCTGCCGTACCTGGCTGCTGAAGGGCGTCAGGCGCTGGCTGTAGAACAGGTAGTCGAGGGTGCGATCCGGGCCGCTGGCGGCGGGGTCGTTGGGGAAGTGGGTGTACCACTGCGCCTGTTCGGCACCGTTGGCCTGCGACAGGCTGGGGATCATCGGGTAGCGACTGGCGAGGGCCAGCAGTTCGCTGTTGGCGGCGTACCAGCCACGCTGCCCCGGTGGCAGATGCTGAAACTGGCCAGGCGGCAGCAGATTGAGGTCGCCACCCAGGATCCAGGGCAGGTCGTTGGCCTTGAGTCGCTGCAACAGCGCGTCGGTCATCGCCACCTGGCGCTGCATGGTGTCATCGCCCTGGGCGAAGGCATCGAAATGGGTATTGATGGCCACCAACTCGCCGCCACCGCGGATCGGCAGGTAGCTGAGCAGCAGGGCGCGTTTGAGCTGGAACAGCCAGCTGATCGGATCGCTGGGCATCTCCGGTAATTGCAGGCGCTCGGCGCGGCTGATCTGAAAGCGGCTCAGGGTGCCCAGCTTCATCCCGACGCTGCCGAGAATGCGCGGGTGCGGGACGAAACCGGCCTTCCAGTAGAAGGCCTGGCTGGCGCAGGGGTAGAGCTCGCCCAGGCGTTCTTGCAGCAGCGCGAGCTGATCCTGATAGTCAGTGGCCCGAGCGCCGTCGTGCAGTTCCTGCAGCAGCACCAGATCCGGTTTCTCGTCGCGCAGGATGCGCACCACCTCGTCGAGACTGGTGGCCAGGTCGGTGGCGCTGGGGCGCTCGTCGGGGCCGTCGCCGCCGGGCAGGTCGTACCAGAACACGTGGCGTTTGCCAGCCAGATATTGCACGTTCCAGGTCATTACCTTGAGTGCCTGGCCCGGTTGCAGCATTGGCACCTGGCCGTTGCAGGCGGTCGCTGCCGGCTCTTGCGCCTGCGGTTGCCAGGTCAGGGCATAGAGCGCCACGCACAGCCCGCCGAGCAGTAGCACCAGAGCCAGTGCGAGTAGGCGAACGAGGCGGGAACGGGGCATGGCGGTGACGGCGATCGGCTTGCAGGAGCGGGGCAGGATAACCGACTGAGCCGGCAACGCCCAGGCAAGGGTGGTGTAGCGCAGGCCAGGGTGCTAGAAAGAGTCGAGGACAGGAGAACGCTCATGCATCGCAAGGTATTCGCCAACAAGGTATTCGAGCGCAAGGTGGTGGTGATCAGCGGTGGCTGTGCCGGGATCGGCCGGGCGCTGGCCCTGCGCATGGCCCAGGCCGGGGCGCGGCTGGTGATTCTCGACCTCGATCAGGCGGCGCTGGACAGCCTGGTGCAGCACCTGGCCGATCACCACAATGTCGAGGCGCTCGGCCTGCTCTGCGACGTGGCCGACGCCGACGCGGTGCAGCGGGCCATGGCGCTGGCGGTTGATCACTTCGGCGGCATCGACGTGCTGATCAACAATGCCGGCGTCACCCACCGCAGCACCTTCGCCGATACCAGCCTGGCGGTGTTCCAGCGGGTCATGGCGGTGAACTACTTCGGCGCCCTGCATTGTACCCAGGCGGCCCTGCCCAGCCTGATCGCACGTGGCGGCCAGATCATCGTGCTCAGTTCGCTGTCGGGCATCGCTCCGTTGCTCTATCGCAGCGCCTACAACGCCAGCAAGCACGCATTGCACGGCCTGTTCGAGACCCTGCGCTTCGAGCTCAAGGGCTCCGGGGTCAACGTCATGCTGGTGTGCCCCGGTTTCACCGCCACCGACCTGCGCAAGAACGCCCTGGTGGGCGACGGCTCGGTGGCCGCGCAACCGCCACTGGCCATGGGCAAGGTGGCTTCGCCCAGAGACGTGGCCGAAGCCATCTACCGGGGCGCGCTCAAACGCAGGCGTCTGCTGGTGCTGTCCAACGTCGACTGGCGCGCACGGATTCTCGCGCGCTTCTTCCCACGGCTGTTCGAGCGGGCGCTGCTGCCGCGCCTGTCCGGGCTCAAACCGGCTCGCTCGGAGCGGGCTTGATGCGCCGCTGGCTGCTGGGGCTGCTGTTGCTGCCCTTGCTCTGCCGTGGCGCCGAGCCCGAGCAGCTGCGGGTGATGACCGACCTCTGGCCACCCTTTCGCATGCGCGATGAAACCGGGGCGTTCATTGGTCTGGACATCGACCTGCTGGCGGAGCTGTCACGGCGTAGCGGGCTGCGCTTCGAGATCGAACAGGCGCCCTGGGCGCGTGGCCTGGCAGAGCTGGAACAGGGGCGGGCGAGCCTGATGACCGGCCTGGCGAAGACTCCCGAGCGGGAGCGTTACATCCAGTATCTGGACAAACCCTACTACCGTTGCTCGCCACGCTTCTACGCCACTCCGGCGATTGCCGTGCTGCTACGCGACTATGCCAGCCTGCGCGGCTTGCGCATCGGCTATGTGCTGGAATCGGTCTACTTCGAGCCTTTCGATACGGATCGCGCGCTGGACAAGTTCGGCGTCAACAACGAGGCGCAACTGCTCGACATGCTCGTGTTGGGGCGCATCGACGCCCTGGTGGGCACCGACTGCCAGGTCGACCATGCCCTGCTCGACCCGGCGCTTAGCGGGCGCATCGTCAAGGCGGCCTATCACCCGCAGGCGCAGATCGATCTCTACATCGGCTTTTCGCGGCGGCGACCGGCGCACCTGGAGCAGGTGCAGGCCGCCCTCGACAGCATGCTTGCCGACGGCTGGGTCATGCGCGCTGCGCAGCGTTATCGCACCGGTGGCCCCGTAGTGCCCTAACAGGCCGTTGAAAAACGTAGGCGAGGCAGCCAGTGCAAGGCAAAAACAGACGAAAAAGCACAGTTTACAAGTTGTAAATGAGCATTTTGAGGCTGTTTTTAACGCAGCAATGGCAACGCAGGTAGTTTTTCAACAGCCTGCTAAGCCTGGTTCTGATCCCAAAACGCCGCCTCGATCTTGTGGCCGTCTAGGTCGCGCACGAAACAGCCGTAGTAGGGCGCGCCATAGTCCGGGCGCGGCCCTGGTTGGCCCTCGTCCTTGCCACCGGCTGCCAGTGCCGCCTGGTGAAAGGCATGCACCGCAGCCTTGTCCGGGGCGATGAAGCCGAAGTGGCAGCCGTTGCCGAGGGTTGCCGGCTGGCCGTCGATGGGCGTCTGCACCCAGAACTCCGGGTAGTCGCGGCCGAAGGCCACGGCGCCAGGGTGGCGCATGATCTCGCGGCAGCCCAGGGTGGCCAGCACCTGGGCATAGAAGGCGCTGGCCGCCTCGAACTGGTTGGTGCCAATGGAAACGTGAGACAGGATGCTGGGGTTGCTGTCACTCATGGTCGCGTCCTCGCGTGTCGAGTGTGCAAGCCTAGCAGGCCGTTGAGAAACGTAGGCGAGGCAGGCAAGACAATACCGATGGCGGCCCCGCAAAAACAGCCGAAAAAGCGCAGTTTACGTTTTGTAAATGAGCATTTTGAGGTCGTTTTTAACGCAGTATTGCCAACGCAGGTAGTTTTTCAATGGCCTGCTAGTCGCTGTCTCGCGGCTCTGCCGACGACTCGGGCTCCAGCAGCATGAACAGACGGAAGACCACCACCACGGCGAGCAGTTGAGCGAAGCCGCTGGCCGTTTGTTGCAGCACCCAAGGCAGGCTGTCAGCGCGCTCTGGCAGCGTCCACCAGTCCAGCAGCCAGAGTGGCACCAGCACGCAGGCCAGGCAGCTGAATATCGGCAGGAAACGTCCCTCGGTCAGCGCAAAGCTGTTCTGCATGGCCCGCAGCGGTGGCGCCTGCTGCAACACCAGGAAGAGTTCGGCGAAGGCCAGGCGCACCATGATCCAGATACCCGGCACGATGAACAGCGACAGGCCGAGCAGGATCGCCAGCGTGCTGAAGCCCACCAGCAGCGCGAAGCGTGGCCAGAGCTGCAGGGCTGCCGCCAGCAGTTGCCCCTGACTGGCCTGCCGGCCATGGCTACGGGCATGCAGGAAGAGAATCAGCGGCGCGGCATACAGCGGGTAGAACAGCGCCCCGAGGAGGATGGCGTAGGCCGGGTTGGCGTTCTCACCGAGTTGCGCGGCGAGCAGGGCCTGGCAGATGGCCTCGAGCAACAGCAGGGGCAGGCACAGGCGAGCGATGCTGAACAGATGGCGGCTGAAGAAGAACCAGGCGTCGCTCAGCACGGACAGAGCATTCATCGGTGGGCTACCTGTGGCGCGAAGGGGGCAAAGCGATTCAAGAGAACTCCTGGGAGGAATCGAGCATGGCGCAAGGATAGGGTGCGTGACATGACCAGGCCAGCCCCGTCCGGCTCTGGCATACTGATTCGACTCATTTTTCCCAGAGGATTCCCGGTGAAGAAGATCGCCGTATTCGCCGACGTGCAGAACCTCTACTACACGGTGCGCCAGGTGCATGGCTGCCATTTCGATTACAGCGTGCTGTGGGCCGAGGTCAGCCGCCGTGGTGTGATAGTCGAGGCCTATGCCTATGCCATCGACCGGGGTGATGCCAAACAGCAGCAGTTCCAGCAGATCCTGCGCAAGCTCGGCTTCACCGTGAAGCTCAAGCCCTACATTCAGCGCGCCGATGGTTCGGCCAAGGGCGACTGGGACGTGGGCATCACCATCGATGTGCTCGACGCCATCGAGCGCGTCGACGAGATCGTCCTGGCTTCCGGCGATGGCGATTTCGACCTGCTGCTCGAACGCGTGCGCAGCCGCGGCGTCGAGGCCATCGCCTTCGGCGCACCGGGGCTGACCGCGCAGTCGCTGATCCGCGCCGCCAGCCTGTACGTGCCCATCGAGGGCGAACTGCTGCTTCACAAGCTCTGAGGTTTTACGTGGAATCCATTGCCGTCATCGACTTCGAGACCACCGGCGTGTCGCCGACCCAGGCGCGTGCCACCGAGATCGGCGTGGCCATCATCGAGGATGGACGCATCGTCGACCGCTATCAGAGCCTGATGAACAGTGGCTCCTGGGTGCCCCCCTTCATCGAGCAACTGACCGGCATCAGCAATGCCATGCTGCGCAGCGCGCCACCGGCGCATCAGGTGATGAACGAAGTGGCCGACTTCATCGGCGAGCGGCCCATGCTGGCGCACAACGCGGCCTTCGACCAGAAATTCTGGGATGCCGAACTGGCGCGGGTGCGCCGCCGCCGTTCGCAGCCGTTCGCCTGTTCCTTGCTGCTGTCGCGGCGCCTGCTACCCGAGGCGCCGAGCTACAAGCTGGGCAACCTCAACACCTGGGCCGGCCTGCCGGACACCGGCCGCGCCCACCGCGCCCTGGCGGATGCCGAGATGGCGGCGAACCTGACCTTGCACCTGTTCCAGCTGCTACGCGAACGCCATGGCCGCCATCAGGCCGACCATGCCTTCCTCTGCCAGTTGCAGAACCTCTCGGCGGCCAAGGTGCGAGCGCTGCTGGCCACAGCGTAGCCCGGATGCAATCCGGGGACTGCCTTGCCGATTTCCCGGATTGCATCCGGGCTACCTGGCTTGCGTCTGCATGCGGGCTCCTACAGGAAGGCCGGCGCGGGTAAACTGCGCGTCTGTTTCCTTTCCGATTCGGTTGCCCCATGACCTTCGCCTCCCTCGGCTTGATCGAGCCGCTGCTGCGCACCCTCGCCGATCTCGACTACCAGACTCCGACCCCGGTACAGAGCCAGGCCATCCCCGCCGTGCTCAAGGGCCGCGACCTGATGGCAGCGGCGCAGACCGGCACCGGCAAGACCGCCGGTTTCGCCCTGCCGTTGTTGCAACGGCTGACCCTGGAAGGCCCGCAGGTAGCCAGCAATTCGGTGCGCGCGCTGGTGCTGACGCCGACTCGCGAGCTGGCCGAGCAGGTGCTGCAGAGCTTCCAGGCCTACGGCCAGTACCTGCCGCTGAGCAGCTATGCGGTATACGGCGGGGTCAGCATCAACCCGCAGATGATGAAGCTGCGCAAGGGCGTCGATGTGTTGGTGGCCACGCCAGGCCGCCTGCTCGACCTGTACCGGCAGAACGCGGTGAAGTTCGCCCTGGTGCAGACCCTGGTGTTGGACGAGGCCGACCGCATGCTCGACTTGGGTTTCGCCCGCGAGCTGGACGAGCTGTTCAGCGCGCTGCCGAAAAAACGCCAGACCCTGCTGTTCTCCGCCACCTTCTCCGATGCCATCCGGCAGATGGCCGGCGAGCTGCTGCGCGACCCTGTGTCGGTGGAAGTCAGTCCGCGCAATGCCGCCGCCAAGAGCGTCAAGCAGTGGCTGATCCCGGTGGACAAGAAGCGCAAATCCGAGCTGTTCCTGCACCTCTTGCAGCAAAAGCGCTGGGGCCAGGTGCTGGTGTTCGCCAAGACGCGCAAGGGCGTCGACCAGCTCGAACAGGAACTGCTGGCCATGGGCGTGGCCGCCGACTCGATCCACGGCGACAAGCCACAACCCAGCCGCCTGCGCGCCCTGGAGCGCTTCAAGGCTGGCGAAGTGCAGATTCTGGTGGCCACCGACGTGGCCGCGCGCGGGCTGGATATCGACGACCTGCCGCTGGTGGTCAACCTCGACCTGCCGATCAATGCCGAGGATTACGTACACCGCATCGGCCGTACCGGCCGCGCCGGCAGCACCGGTGAAGCCATCTCCCTGGTGTGCGCCGACGAGGTGGATCAACTGGCGGCCATCGAGAACCTGACTCAGCAACTGATCAAGCGTGTCGAAGAGCCGGATTTCATTCCCGATCACCGCGTCCCGCTGACGACGGTCGGCGGCCAGGTGCTGAAGAAACCCAAGAAGCCCAAGCAGAAGCTCATCCCCGGCGCGGCCAAACCCGCCGGCAAGGGCAATATCCATCTGGGCCGCTGGTTCGAGGACGACGATGCCAAGCCGAAAGCCAAGGCGGTGCGTAAGGTGCCGAGTTTTGGTGGCAAGCCCAAGGGCGGCAAGAAGACTTGAGAGCTGTCAGCCCATTACGCCAAAGCCACGCGCCATCAGCGTGGCCAGCAGCGGGATGACCAGCAACAGCAGCAGCTCCAGGCGAATGCTCCAGGTCACCAACGCGATCTGCCGGGGGTTGGGCTCGGGCACCTGGCCGGCCCGCAGGGCCTTGCGCCAGTTGAAGAACACATAGGTGGGCAGGATCGACAGCAGGGCGGCGAGGATGAACAGCCCGACCTTGGCATGGAACAGGAAGTTGCCCAGGTAGTAGTCCGCGCCCTTGCCGAACCACAGCACCCGTGCCAGGCCGGTGAGCAGCACGATAACGGCGCAGGCACCGTAAGCGATGTCGGTGATCATCAGGCTACGGACACGCTGGAGATCCAGCGGCGCCTTGAACAGCACGTGCTCGACGCTGAGCAGGGCGAACAGAGCGAAGATCGCGATGAAGTGCAGGTAGGCGGCGAAAGCGGTGATCATGGACATCTCCAGAGGTCAGGGCGTTGGTTCACTGCGATTGCGCTCGACTTCATTGACGGCTAGCTGGGCTCTGAGCATTGACGGTCTCTCCTGAGCTACGAGGCGGGAACCATTGGCCATGGCGGCTCAGTTGCCAAGCATAGACGCCCAGTAGCAACGCGCGCAGCCCCATGAAGCTGAGGAAGGCCAGCCACAGGCCATGGTTGCCCAGGCCGTGCAAGGCGAGGGCGATCGGCAAGGCCAGCAGCAGCGCGGCGAGCATGGCGTTGCGCATCTCGCGGGCGCGGGTGGCGCCGATGAACAGGCCATCGAGCAGATAGCTCCATACCGCCAGCAGCGGCAGCGCGGCCAGGTACGGCAGAAATTGCGCAGCCAGCTCGCGCACCTCGGCGATATTGGTCAGCAGGTTGACGAACATCTGCCCACCGAGCAGGAAGAACAGGGCGAAGCCGAGGCTGGCCAGCAGCGACCAGGCGCCGGCCACCAGTAGGGCGCGACGTAGGGCGCTGCGATCCCGCGCGCCGAGGGCATGGCCGCACAAGGCCTCCACCGCATGGGCCAGGCCGTCGAGGGCGTAGGCGGTCAGCGTCAGGCCGTTGAGCAGCAGGGCGTTGGCCGCCACCGTGGCATCGCCCAGGCGCGTGCCCTGCACGGTGATGAGGAAGAACACCAGTTGCAGAGCCAGGGTGCGGATGAAAATGTCGCGATTGACCGCCAGCAGCGGTCGCCAATTGCGCCAGCGGCGCAGCACGGCCAGGTCGAGCTGGCCGGGGTAGCGGGCGAGCGCCGCACGCGTCAGCCACAGGCCGATCAGCGCGCCGCTCCATTCGGCGATCACCGAGGCCCAGGCGGCGCCGGCCACGCCCCATTCCAGGCCAAGCACGAAGAACAGATCCAGGCTCACGTTGAGTAGGTTGGCGGTGAGCAGGATGATCAGCGGGCCACGCGCGCTCTGCGTACCCAGCAGCCAGCCGATCAGGGCGTAGCTCGCCAGGCTGGCGGGCAAGCCGAACAGGCGGATGTGAAAATAGGCGCGGGCCAACTGATCCAGCTCGGCCGAAGGTTGCATCAGGCCCAGCGCCGCCTGGCTGAAGGGCAGGGCCAACAGGCTCAGCAGCAGGGCCAGCAGCACGCCCAGGCCGAGCCCTTGCAGCAGCACCTGACGCAAGGCGCCGCCATCCTCGCGCCCGGCGGCCTGTGCGGCGAAGCCGGTGCTGCCCATGCGCAGAAAGCCCATGGCCCAGGTCAGCAGGGTATAGAGGCTGCCGCCGACCGCCACCGCCGCCAGTTGATGGGCGTGCGGCAGGTGGCCGATCACGGCGGTGTCGACCAGCGCCACCAGCGGGATCGACAGGTTGGAAAGGATCATCGGCGCGGCCAGTGCCCAGACCTTGCGCTGGGTCGGGGCATGGCGCCAGGCATCGAGCAGGGCGGACATCGCAGGCTCCGGCAAAGCGGCGAGTATACGGTGTTCACGGACTGTGCACGGCTTGGCGAAATTCGTCGCTGCATCACGTCCTATCATGGCCGCTCGGCTATAGTGTCGATTTTCGCGCACCCTTCTCCCGGAGCCCGCAATGCCGAACAAAGGACTGCTTCTGGCCCTGGTGCTGAGCCTGCTCAGCGCTTGTGATTCCTCCCAACCCCCTGCCACCGTGAGCAGCCCCGCGCCTGCCGCGCAACAGGCCCAGGCGGCCAAGCCGGCGGTCGATCGCGAGGCCCTGGCCAAGCGCTATGCCGGTCGTGAGCTGGAGGTGGTGGACGTTTCCGAAGTGCAGCTCGATGGCGCCAGCGCGCTGTCGGTGACCTTTTCCGTGCCGCTGGATCCCGATCAGCGTTTCGCCGAGCGCCTGCATCTGGTCGACAGCAAGGACGGCAAGGTCGATGGCGCCTGGGAACTCACCGACAGCCTCAACGAGCTGCGCCTGCGCCATCTGCAGCCGCAGCGCAAACTGGTGCTGACCATCGACGCCGGGCTCAAGGCGATCAACGGCAGCAAGCTGGCCGCCGAACAGGTTAGCCGCTTCGAGACCCGCGACCTGCAGGCCAGCGTCGGTTTCGCCAGCCGCGGTTCGCTGCTGCCGACCCGTCTGGCCGAGGGCCTGCCGGTGATCGCACTGAACGTCGACAAGGTCAACGTCGAGTTCTTTCGCATCAAGCCCGAGGCCTTGCCGCGCTTTCTCTCGCGCTGGGGCCGCGCCAGCAACCTGGACACCTGGGAGGCGCGTGAGCTGCTGCCCATGGCCGAGCTGGTCTATGGTGGTCGCTTCGACCTCAACCCGGCGCGCAACACCCGCGAAACCCTGCTGCTGCCGATTGCCGGCCTGGAGCCGTTCAAGCAGCCGGGGGTGTACCTGGCGGTGATGCGCGAGGCCGGCAGCTACAGCTATTCGCAACCGGCGACGCTGTTCAGCCTCAGTGACATCGGCCTCTCCGCGCACCGTTACCGCGACCGTCTGGACGTTTTCACCCAGGCCCTGGAGGGCGGCGCGGCGCAGTCCGGCGTGCAGCTCGAACTGCTCGATGGCGATGGCGCGCTGCTGGCCGAGGGCAAGACCGATTCCGCCGGCCACGCGCAACTGCCTTTACCAGCCAAGGCCGAGGTGCTGCTGGCCAAGCAGGACGAGCAGACCAGCCTGCTGCGCCTGAACGCACCGGCGCTGGATCTGGCCGAGTTCGACATCACCGGCCCGGCCGCGCATCCACTGCAGTTCTTCGTGTTCGGCCCGCGCGACCTCTATCGCCCCGGTGAAACCGTGCTGCTCAACGGCCTGCTGCGCGATGCCGATGGCAAGCCGGTCAAGGCCCAGCCGGTCAGCGTCGAGGTGCGCCGCCCGGACGAGCAGGTCAGCCGCAAGTTCGTCTGGAACGCGGGTGACGATGGCCTCTATCAATACCAGTTGCCACTGGCCGAGGAGTCACCGACCGGGCGCTGGCAACTGCTGCTGGATCTTGGCGACGGCCATCCGCAGGTATACGAATTCCTGGTCGAAGACTTCCTGCCCGAGCGCATGGCACTGGAGCTCAAAGGCCAGGACGGCCCCATCGCACCGGGCGACGAAGCCAGCTTCAGCGTCACCGGGCGCTATCTCTATGGTGCCCCGGCGGCGGGCAATCGCCTGTCCGGGCAGCTTTACGTGCGACCGCTGCGCGAAGCGGTGGCTAGCCTGCCGGGCTACCAGTTCGGCGACATAACCGAGGCGGATCTGACCCAGGATCAGGAGCTGGAGGAGCAGAATCTGGATGAGCAGGGGCATGCCACCCTTACCCCGGAAAACCGCTGGGGCGATGCCCGCTCGCCGTTGCGTCTGATCCTCCAGGCCAGCCTGCAGGAGTCCGGTGGTCGGCCCATCACCCGTCGGGTGATCCAGCCGGTATGGCCGGCCGAGCGCCTCCCTGGCGTGCGTGGGCTGTTCGATGGCGAAGAGGTGGATGCCGACAGCATGGCCGAGTTTGAGGTGCTGGTGGCCGATGCCGAGGGCAACAAGCTGGCTGCCGACAACCTCAACGTGCGCCTGGTGCGCGAGCGCCGCGATTACTTCTGGAGCTTCTCCGACGGTGAAGGCTGGCGCCACAACTACACCGAGAAATTCCTCACCCTCAGCGACGAGCCGCTGAAAGTCGCGGCCGGTGGCACGGCCAAGGTCAGCTTCCCGGTGGAGTGGGGCCCGTATCGGGTCGAGGTGGTGGACAAGCAGACCGGCCTGGTCAGCAGCCTGCGCTTCTGGGCCGGCTATCGCTGGCAGGACAATGCCGACGGCGGTGCGGTGCGCCCCGATCAGGTCAAGCTGGCGCTGGACAAGCCCGGCTATGCCGCAGGCGATGTGGCCAGGATCACCGTCACCCCACCGGCTGCCGGCAATGGTTACCTGCTGGTGGAGTCCAGCGACGGTCCGCTGTGGTGGCAGGAAATCAGCGTGCCGGCTGAAGGCAAGACCTTCGAGCTGCCCATCGATGAGAAATGGGCACGGCATGATCTGTACCTCAGCGCCCTGGTGATCCGCCCCGGCGAGCGCCAGGCGCAGGTCACGCCCAAGCGTGCGGTGGGCCTGCTGCACCTGCCGCTGGAGCGCGCGCCGCGCAAGCTGGCGGTGAGCCTGCAGGCGCCCGAGAAGATGCGCCCCAAACAGCCGCTCAAGGTCAAGGTGAGCGCGCGCAACGCCGACGGCAGCATCCCCGACAAGGTGCACGTATTGGTGGCGGCGGTGGACGTGGGCATCCTCAACATCACCGATTTCGCCACGCCCGATCCCTTCGCCAGCTTCTTCGGGCGCAAGGGCTATGGTGCCGATCAAATGGACATCTACGGGCAACTGATCGAGGCCCAGGGCCGCGTCGCCAGCCTGGCCTTCGGCGGTGATGCCGGCCTCGAAGCCGGCGGCAAGCGCCCGGATACCAGCGTGCTGATCGTCGCCCTGCAGAGCGATGCGCTCAAGCTGAACGAGCAGGGTGAGGGCGAAGTCAGCCTGGACATCCCTGACTTCAACGGCGAGCTGCGGCTGATGGCACAGGCCTGGAGCGACGAGCGCTTCGGCATGGCCGAGGCCAAGACGGTGGTGGCCGCGCCGCTGATCGCCGAACTGTCGATGCCGCGCTTCCTGGCCGGCGGCGACGAAACCACCCTGGCGCTGGACGTCACCAACCTCTCCGGCGCCGCGCAGAAGCTCGACGTGCAGCTCGACGTCAGCGGCCAGTTGCGCTTGCTGGGCAACGCCCAGGCGCCGCTGAGCCTCAAGGACGGCCAGCGCACCACCCTGCGCATCCCGGTGCGCGCCGAAGGTGGACTGGGCCAGGGGCATATTCAGGTCAAGGTGCAGGGCCTGAGCCTGCCCAACGAGCAGCTCGACAGCTTCAGCCGCGACTGGACGCTGGGCGTGCGCCCGGCCTACCCGGCGCAGTTGCAGCACTTCCGCGCGGTGCTCAACGAGGGCGAGTCGTTCAGCCTGCCCACCGGCACCCTCAATCAGTTCGAGCCGGCTGGGCTGGAGGCGGTGCTGGCGCTGTCGAGCCGCCCACCGCTGAATCTGGGTGAGCAGATCCGCGCGCTCAAGGCCTATCCATACGGCTGCCTGGAGCAGACCACCAGCGGCCTGTATCCGTCGCTCTATGCCGATGCCGCCAGCTTGAAGAAACTGGGCCTGGAAGGTGAGCCGGACGAGCAGCGGCGCAAGAGCATCGAGCTGGGCATCGAACGCCTGCTCGGCATGCAGCGGCACAATGGCGGCTTTGGCCTGTGGAGCGCCGAGAGCGAGGAAGAGTACTGGCTCACCGCCTATGTCACCGACTTCCTCCTGCGCGCCCGTGAGCAGGGCTTCGGCGTGCCTTCAGAAGCCTTGAAGAGGGCAACCGACCGCCTGTTGCGCTACCTGCAGCAGAGCAGCCTGATCGAAGCCAGCTACAGCCAGGATTCCGCCCATACCCGCTTCGCCGTGCAGGCCTATGCCGGTTACGTGCTGGCGCGTAGCCAACAGGCGCCCCTGGGTGCGCTGCGCAGCCTGTTCGAGCGGCGTGGCGACGCGCGCTCCGGCCTGCCGCTGGTGCAACTGGCCGCCGCGTTGAAGCTGATGGGCGATGCGCCGCGTGCCGACCAGGCGCTGGCCCAGGGCCTGGTCAAGCAGCGCGATGGCGAGCGCTGGATGGCCGATTACGGCAGCGCCCTGCGTGACGAGGCGTTGATTCTCGCCGTGCTGGAAGAGCAGGAAATGGCGGCCGGCCAGCGTGAACCGCGGCTGTTCGACCTGGCCGATGAACTGGCCAGCCGGCGCTGGTTGTCGACCCAGGAGCGCAACGCGCTGTTCCTCGCTGGGCGCGGCATTCTAAGCAAGCCGGAGCAGGCCTGGAGCGCCAAACTGGCCAGCGGCGCCTTCCAGTTCGAGCTGAGCGACCAGCAGCCGGGCCTCAAGCTGGAGCGTGGCGAACTGGCCGAGCCGCTGAGTGTGAGCAACGCCGACAGTGCCACGCTGTACCAGCAACTGACCCTCTCCGGTTACCCGACCCAGGCGCCGCGTGCTGGCGGCGAGAACCTCAGCATCGAGCGCGAATACCTCGGCATGGACGGCCGCCCGCTCGACCTGCAGCGCCTGAACAGCGGCGAACTGGTACTGGTGCACCTGGCCGTGCGCGCCAAGCAGCGCGTGCCTGATGCCCTGGTTGTCGACCTGCTGCCCGCCGGCCTGGAGCTGGAGAACCAGAACCTGGCGCAGAGCGCGGCCAGCCTCGACGACGCCGGCGGCAACGTCAAGCAGTGGAGCCGGGCGATGCAGAACGCGCGCATCAAGCATCAGGAATACCGTGGCGACCGCTACGTGGCAGCGGTGGATGTGGATGGCTACGGCACCACCCACCTGCTCTACCTGGCCCGCGCCGTGACCCCTGGCAGCTACCGCGTACCGCCACCGCAGGTGGAGTCCATGTACCGGCCGAACTGGCAGGCCCTGGGCAGTGCGCCGCAGGGGATGGTGGTGCGGGGGAGGTAAAAGCTTCCCTCGGCGAGCACCGCAGCCACAGGAGACGTAGCCCGGATGCAATCCGGGGATTTTCGAGCACAGGGAGGTGCCGGATGGTCAACTATCGTAGAGCCAAGGTAGCTGGCGGCTGTTATTTCCTGACGCTGACCCTACGAGACAGGCGCAGTGATTTACTGTTCAGACAGGCTGCCCTGCTGCGGCAGTGCTTGCGTGATACACAGGCACAACGGCCTTTTCGCTTACCCGCTCTGGTGATTCTGCCGGATCATCTGCACATGCTGATGGTACTGCCGCCCGATGATGCCGATTTCTCCGCGCGCGTCCGTATGTTCAAGGCTTCGTTCGTGGCAGTACTGCGGCAACAGGCAGGGAGCAAGGTGTGTACCAATGCCAAGGGCGAAGCCAATATCTGGCAGCGACGTTTCTGGGAACATCTGATCCGTGACCAACAGGATTACCGCAATCATCTGGATTACATCCATATCAACCCGGTCAAGCATGGCCTGGTTGCGCGCGTGCAGGATTGGCCGCTCTCCAGCTTTCATCACTACGTGCGCCAGGGCTTGCTGCCTATCGACTGGGCTGGCGATGCGCCGGATATCGTCTGTGCCGGGGAATGAACGTGGTCCCGGATTGCATCCGGGCTACAGGTGCCGCGTAGCCCGGATGCAATCCGGGGGCTTGTGCTGACCATGCGATTCAAACGCTGGCGCCGCTGGCTCCTTATCCTCCTGCTCCCCCTGGCCCTGCTCTGGCTCGCCGACCGTCTGTTCCCGCTGCCCTTGCCCGAGGACGATCTGGCCCGCGTGGTGCTGGCCGAGGACGGCACGCCTCTGTGGCGTTTCGCCGATCATGACGGCGTGTGGCGTTACCCGGTGACGCCGCAGGAGGTCTCGCCCTATTACCTCGACGCGCTGCTGACCTACGAGGACCGCTGGTTCCGTCAGCACCCTGGGGTGAACCCGCTGTCGCTGCTCCGTGCGGCCTGGCAGAACCTCTCCGGGGGGCGCGTGGTGTCCGGTGGTAGCACCCTGTCGATGCAGGTGGCGCGGCTGCTCGACCCGCATGGGCGCGATCTGCCCGGCAAGCTCAAACAGCTCTGGCGTACCGCGCAACTGGAGTGGCACCTGTCCAAGGACGAAATCCTCACGCTGTACCTCAATCGCGCTCCCTTTGGTGGCACCCTGCAGGGCGTGGCAGCGGCCAGTTGGAGTTACCTGGGCAAGCCGCCGAGCCAGCTCACTCGCGCCGAGGCGGCGTTGCTCGCGGTGCTGCCGCAGGCGCCCAGCCGGCTGCGCCCGGATCGTCACCCGGAGCGTGCTCAGGCCGCGCGCGACAAGGTGCTCAGGCGTCTGGCCGAGTTCCGCGTGTGGCCGCAGGCGCGGATCGATGAAGCCCTGGAAGAGCCGGTGTTCCTCGCCCCACGTCGCGAACCGAGCCTGGCGCCCTTGCTGGCGCGGCGGCTGAACCGCCCGGGCAGCCCGCCGTTGATTCGCACCACCCTCGATGCCTCGCTGCAACTGCGCCTGGAAGACCTCTTGCTGGGTTGGCGTGCGCGACTGCCGGAGCGCACCTCGGCGGCGATTCTGGTGGTCGAGCACGAGAGCATGGCGGTGCGCGCCTATCTCGGCTCGGTGGATATCGGCGATGCCGCGCGCTTCGGCCATGTCGACATGGTGCGTGCGCTACGCTCGCCCGGCTCGACGCTGAAACCCTTCCTCTACGGCCTAGCCCTGGACGCCGGGCTGATCCACTCCGAGTCGCTATTGCAGGACGTGCCCCGGCATTACGGCGACTACCGCCCTGGCAACTTCGCCGCCGGCTTCACCGGCCCGGTGTCGGCCAGCACGGCCCTGGCCACCTCGCTCAATCTGCCGGCGGTGCAACTGCTCGAAGCCTACGGGTCCAAGCGTTTCGCTGGCGAGTTGCGCAGTGCTGGTGTGCCGATCCGCTTGCCGGCGCTGGCCGAACCCAATCTGGCGCTGATCCTCGGTGGTGGCGGCACCCGCCTGGAGTCGCTGGTCGCGGGCTACAGTGCCTTCGCCCGCGGCGGCATGGCCGCGCGGGTGCGCCTGCAACCGAGCGATACCTTGCGCGAACGGCGCCTGTTATCGCCAGGAGCGGCCTGGATCATCCGCCGTATTCTCAGCGGCCAGGCGCGCCCGGATCGCGACCCGCGTGCGCAACTGGCGCAGCGCCCGAGCCTGGCCTGGAAAACCGGCACCAGCTATGGCTTTCGCGATGCCTGGGCCGTCGGTGTCGGCCCGCGTCATCTGATCGGCGTGTGGATCGGTCGCCCGGACGGCACGCCGGTGCCTGGCCAGTTCGGTCTGGCGTCCGCCGCGCCGCTGCTGCTGCAGGTGCATGATCTGCTGGTGGGCCGCGACAGCCAGCGTGGCCTGGCGCCGCCGCCTGATCCGCAGCCAGCCGAGGTCGGTGTCGCGGCCATCTGCTGGCCGCTTGGCCAGCCACTGGCCAAGGACGATGCCAATTGCCGCCGTCAGCGCTTCGCCTGGACGCTGGAGGGCACCACGCCACCGACCCTGCAGGCTGCTGATCAGCCTCTGGGCAGCGGTCTGCGTGAGCGCTACTGGGTGAATGCCAGGGGGCTGCGCGTGGCCCCCGATTGCCCGGGCGCCGAGGCGCGCGAGTTGCTGCTCTGGCCGGCGCCGCTGGAACCCTGGCTGCCGCGCCGCGAGCGCCATGCCACGCGCTTGCCGGCCAGCGACCCGAGCTGCCCGCCGCCACCCAGCAGCCAGGCAGCGCCGCTGAGCATCGTCGGCGTTCGTGAGGGTGATCGCCTGCGCCGTCCGCAGAGCAGCGGCGAGCCGTTGCGGTTGAGCTTGTCCACCCTGGGCGGCAGCGGTCAGCGCTGGTGGTTCGTCGATGGTGAGCCGCTGGGTGAAACACCGGCCAACGGCACCTTCAACCACGGCTTCCCCCCTGGCCGGCACCAGCTCAGCGTGCTCGATGCCGGTGGGCAGACGGCCAGGCTGGAGTTCAGCGTCGGCCCCTAGCAGACCTCTGGCTTGCTAAGCGTGCCCACGCGACGTATTGCAACAGAAGCTCGGCAGACTGGCGCTCGTCTACCTGCAAACGAGCACGTCGTGATGATCGCTGTTGCCAAGGGGATGCTGGGAAAGCTGAATGCCCTCAGTCCATGGAAGTGGACGCTGTTGCTGGCCTTGTTGTTGTTCGCTTACCAGATCCGGGTGATGCATCTGGACGAGCGTTTGTATTACTGGATCAAGACCTCCCTGCATCAAGAGCAGTGGCAGAGCCGCAGTCTGTGGCTGCCGCAGTACCGGGTCAGCATCGATGCCAAGCCGGTCGCTGGCGTGGACAAGAACTTCTCGGGCCTGAGCTATGACGCCGACCGCCAGCAGCTCTGGGCCGTGCTCAACGGCCCGGAGCAGTTGCTGCGCCTGAGCCTCGACGGCGAGGTGCTCGACCGCCATGTGCTGCAGGGCTTCGATGATGTCGAGGATGTCGCCTACCTGGGCGATGACCTGTTGCTGCTGGTGGAAGAGCGCAAGCAGGCGCTGGTGATCGTGCCGGTGCCCGCCCCCGGCAGCACGCTGCAACGCCAGAACCAGCGCGCCCTTACCCTGACTATCGATGCTGGCGACAACCAGGGTTTCGAGGGGCTCGCCTATGACTCTGGCAGCGACCGCCTGTTCGTGGTCAAGGAGCGCAAACCGCGCAAGCTCTACGAGATCCGTGGCCTGCGGCGCAGCCTGGATGGCGACTTTGGCCTCGAAGTGATCGACCGTCAGGCCTGGGTCGACCAGGCTTCGTTCGCTCGTGATCTGTCCGCTGCACACTTCGATCAGCGCACCGGCCATCTGGTGCTGCTCAGCGACGAGTCCAAGCTGATGGTGGAACTAGGCGCCGATGGCGAGCTGATCAGCTTCCGCTCGCTGCTACGCGGCTTCGCCGGCCTGCATGACAGCGTGCCGCAGGCCGAGGGGCTGACCTTCGACCCGCAAGGCAATCTCTACCTGGCCAGCGAGCCCAACCTGTTCTATCGCTTGGAGCGGCAGTGATAAAGGCTGTGTGAGCTCGCGCTATAAGTGCTTCTCCAACTGCACCAGGGCGACGCGAGCGCCATCCGGCGCGCGGCGTTCGACGATGGCGACGGGGCGATAGCCCAGGCGGGTATAGAGCAGCAGGCCGCCGGCATTGGCGTTGAAGCACGACACCTTCATCACTGAGGCCTTGTACTGATCGCGTGCGATCCCTTCCAGCACTTCCAGCAGATGCTGCGCCACGCCCTGGCTGCGCGCCCAGGGGGCGACCATCAGGTTGCCCAGGGCGCAGAATTCGCCGTGCTGCCATTGGTAGAAATTGGCGAAGCCGGCGACCTTGCCGTCGAGCGTGGCGACCGTGCTTTCGCGACGCTCGGCCATGGCGGCGGCGAGCTGGCCGACGTCCAGCGGCCAGGCAGCCTTGGGGTAGCAGAAGAACAGCTCCTCGGCGTTCTGTGGAAAACCCACTACTTCACTCAGATCGGCGGCGCTGGCCGGGCGGTGCTGCAGGGCTGGGTGCAAGTGTTCAGCTCCTCGTTCAGCGCGGCGGGTATTGCGAGAGTATCTGTGTCACCGTCTCGCGGATCGCCCGTTCGCGTTCGGCCGGGCTGGGTGGCTGGCTGCGCATGATCTGTTCGCCGCTGCCGCGCCAGACCAGCTTGCCGTCCTTCGCATCGTAGAGGTCGATCTGCAGGGTGGCCACCTTGTAGTCCACGCTGCGCGTCTCGGTGAAGGCCGGGCCACCCCAGTACCCGCCCCAATAGCCACCCCAGCCACCGCCGTACTGGGTGGTGATCTGATCCTGGCGTTGGTCGACGATCAGCACCGCTTGCACCTTGAGGTCGCCCTGGCCGTCGCCGGCCTGGCGCAGGCCGCGTTGTTCCAGTTGATCGTGCACCGCCTGGCTGATGCGCTGCTCGGTGAGATCGCTCTTGAGGCGGGCGTCGTCGGGTTGGTAGAGCAGCTTGTCGCTCATCCAGCTCCAGGTGCGGTAGGCACCGAAGTCGCGGCTGGGGTCGAAGTCGCGCTCCAGGCTGACGCTGGCACAGCCGCTCAGCAGCAGGGCGAGAAGCAGGCAGGGCAGGGTACGCATGCTGAACTCCTGAGGATCAATGTGGGGGGTAGCCGGCGAGTGCAGCACGAATGGCCGAGCGGATGGCTTCGGCCTGGTCGCTCCGATCCTTGCCGGCCAGGGCTTCGCCACTGCCTGACCAGACTACCTGGTGATCGCGTGGGTCGATCAGCTCCAGGCGCACCACTGCCACCTTCTGTTCGTAGGTGCGGACGATGGGGGTGCTGCCCCAGGCACCGTATTGACGGCCCCAGGGGCCGCCGCCGTAGTAGGCGCCGCTGTCGTCGTAGTACTGGCGCAGGCGGGTTTCCTGATTGAGGCGGGCGCTGACCAGCAGATCGCCTTGACCGTTCTGCGCCGGGCGCAGGCCAAACTGGTCGAGGCCGGCACTGACGCTGTCCGCCAGTTGCTCGCCACCGATCCAGGCGGCGCCGGATGGTGGCCGGCCACCGTCCCAGCTCCAGGTGCGGTAGCGCCCGTAGTCGCGCGGTGGTGCCGGGTAGGCGCTGCGGTCGAAGGTGTTGGCGGCCCCCGGCGGTGCCGGTGGCATGGGCAAGGATTCGGCCTGGTAGGGGTTCGGGCTCTGGCAGGCGGCCAGCAGGGGCAGAACGAGCAAGGCTATGAGGCAGCGCATGATGGGCTCCGTGGTCGCGCTCGACATCACGATATGGGTTCAGGCTACGCCGGGCTCTGTGGTTCGTCCAACCTGCCTTGAGGTGCGTTCAGCTTGGCCGACAGATCCAGTGCAGGTAGCGACCCAGGCCGGCGAAGCTGGGGTGGCGGCGGTACGCCAGCTCCATCTCCAGCAGGTCGACCAGCTCGGCCTTGGCCTGGAATTCCGGCGGCATGTAATCGTGGAACACGCGCACGCCGCTACGGCTTTCGACCTGCCAGTGCGCGCCGAGTTGCGTGGCCAGTTCGCGTGGATCGAGCGGGCGCTGCGGGGTCAGGCTCTGGCCTTCGCCCGCGAAGCGCTCCTTGCGCAGCTTGCGGAAATGCCCCTTGAGCAGGTTGCGGTAGATCAGCGCGTCCTTGTTGTAGAAGGCCAGCGACAGCCAGCCGTCCCTGGCCGTGAGCTGGTGCAGCACCGGCAGGATGGCCGCCGGCTCGGCCAGCCATTCCAGCACGGCATGGCATAGCACCAGGTCGTAGGGCTCCTGCAGTTGGCCGAGCAGGTCTTGCCAGGGCGCCTGGATGAAGGTGGCGTGCTGGCCAGCCTCGGCGAAGCGTTGGCGCGCGCCTTCCAGCATGGGCTCGGCCGGTTCGGCCAGGGTGACCTGATGGCCGCGCTGGGCCAGCCACAGGCTCATATGGCCGAGGCCGGCGCCTACGTCCAGTACACGCAGCGGGCGAACCGGCAGCGTCTCAGCCAGGTCGGCCTGCAACACGGCGAGGCGGATGGCGCCCTTGGCGCCGCCATAGATCTTCTCGGCAAAGCGGGTGGCGAGTTCGTCGAAGTGGCGGTCGCTCATTTGAGGAAGCGCCGTTCGTTATCGGCCAGCTTGTCGAGCACCACCCGGTTCATGTCCAGGCCCAGCTCGCTGCACAGTTGCAGCAAATAGAGCACCACGTCGGCCACTTCCTGGCCGGCGTGGGCGAGCTGTTCAGGGGGCAACTGGCGGGATTGCTCCTCACTCAGCCACTGGAAGATTTCCACCAGCTCGGCCATTTCCACGCTAGCGGCCATGGCCAGGTTCTTTGGGCTCTGGTAACGGCGCCAATCGTTGTGATCACGAATGGCGTGCGTGCGCGCGGTGAGTTCAGCGAGGTTCATGGTGCGGCTCCTGTCGAGCCGCATAGCTTCGGCGCGAACGCCATGCGCTGCAAGCAGCGCATCATCAAACCGTAGCCCGGATCCAATCCGGGAAGCCATGGCACGCAACTCCCCGGATTGCATCCGGGCTACGCGCTAATCCCTAGGGCCGTGCGCTGGCCGACGCGCAGTTGAAAAAAGCCGTCGCGGCTAAAGCCCCCCACAGGCGGGCTACGGAGGCACCTGCGTCAGTCCTCCAGCGGCTGCCAACTGCCCACCATGTGCGGCGTGTCGTTCTCGCCGATCAGGCGGAATTGGCCGCTGGGCCCCGGCTCGCTGGCCTGCAGGGCGACATGGGTGGGCAACAGTACCGGCTTCTGGAAGCGCACCTCCAACTGGTAGCCGGCCTGTGGCAGGTGCTGCTGCAGGGCGGCCAGGCTGCGCGCCTTGTTCCACAGACCATGGGCGATGGCACGGGGGAAACCAAACAGACGGGCGCTCACGGCACTGAGGTGGATGGGGTTGTAGTCACCGGCCACACGGGCATAACGGCGGCCGATATCGGCGCGCGCCGACCAGTCGTCCAGCGGCGCCAGGGGCAGCGGTGCCTGCTCGGTGCGCGGCTGCGTCTTGCCATCGAGGCGCAGGGCACGGCAGAGGATGCGGCTGTCGCCTTCCCAGAGCAAGCCGAGCTGATCTTCCAGGCGGGTGATCAGGCTGAAGCTGGCGCCTTTGTCATGGGGTTGCAGGTCGGCCACATGCACGCTGACCTGGAACGGCCCCACGCCGCCCAGCGGGCGTAGCACGCGGATACGATTCTCCAGATGCACCAGGCCGAGCAGCGGGAAGGGGAAGCGCTTGTCGGTGAGCAACTGCATCTGCAGGCCGAAGGCGAGGATATGCGGGTAGACTGGTGGCAGGTAGCTGCCCGCGCTGATGCCGCACACCTGGCGGTAGCGCGCCAGGTGCTTGGGATCCACCTCCACCCGGCAGCGCAGGCCGAGATCGGGCAGTTGGCGGCCGGTGACCTTGCGGCGTAGGGCGGCGCGCATGAAGAGGCCGGGCAGGGCCGGCGGAACATCGAGATCGAGCCAGTCGATGGCCATTGGGGCGAACTCCTTGGCGAGTGGATGGCGGCAGCTTAACGAGCCCAGGCGTGCAGACATTGGCTGTGCTGCCCGCTATCTGCGCCGGGCAGCCAATCCGTCTGCCGCGCCGGTTTGCGCAGCGTGGCTCGGAGCCCCTAAGATGGCGCGGTTGACGAATAACAACAACAGCCGGAAATCATGCGAGACCTGACCGACGATGTGGCGCTGATGCGCCCGGTAATTGATGCTCTGCGTGCCAGCGGAACCGACCCCGATCGCGTGCTGCTGCGCGTCGGCCTGCCGCCAGGCGGGTTGCCGGCTGGGCGCTTTCCGCACAGCGCGCAGGTGGCGTTCTGGAAAGCCGCCAGCGAAGAATGCGGCGAGGAGCATATTGGGCTGTACCTGGCCCAGCACCTGCCGGCCTTTCACGGCCTGCTGCTGGAGTACCTGTTCCTCTCCAGCGAAACCTTCGGCGCCGGCTTGCGCCATGCACTGCGCTATGTGCGCCTGCTCTCCGATACCCTCAGCGCCCGCTTGGAGGTCAATGGCGACCAGGCCGTGCTGACTCTGGGCATGGAACCCGATACCCCGCGTCACTTCCCGGAAATGCTCGCTGGCGCGGTGATCCGCCTGTTCGCCGCGTTGACCGAGAACGACTTCCACCCGCATGAGGTGCGCTTCATGCATACCGAGGGCGCGCCGGCCGAGCGTTACCAGGCCGTCTACGGTTGCCCGGTACGTTTTGCCTGTAACTCCTGCGCGCTGGTGTTCGACGCCGCCGTGCTCAACAAGCCGTCGCGGCATGCCGCACCGGAGCTGCTGCGCATGCACGAGTCGCTGGCGCGTCGGCAGCTGGCCGAGGTAGAGCGCCTGGATCTGGTGCGCCAGGTGCGCGAGCTGATCGCCGAGTTGCTGGTCGACGGTGGCGCCACCCTGGAGCAGGTGGCGGCGCGTCTGAACATGCCGGCAAGGCGCCTGCGTGAGCGCCTGGCCATGGCCGGCGTGCGTTTCAACGACCTGATCACCGACTACCGCTGCCGCTTGGCCAAGGAACTGCTGCTCAAGACCGACGAGCGCATTGAAGTGATAGTCGAACGCACCGGCTTTTCCGAGCCCAGCACCTTCTACCGTGCGTTCAAACGTTGGGTCGGCGAAACACCCGTGGAATTCCGCAAGCGCGGCAAGGGCTGAAGCGGCTGCAGGCAAGAGTGGGCTCGCTTGTAACTCGTAGCCCGGATGCAATCCGGGAAGCGTATGGTACGCAACTCCCCGGATTGCATCCGGGCTACAGACAGGGACATGCTCGCCTGCAGCTTGCAGCCGCTCTTATGCCCCTAACAGGCTCTGCCCACAAACGCGCAGCACCTGCGCGGTCACCGCACCCGAACCCGGTTGGGCGAACCAGGCCACGGCTTCGGCCACGTCCTGCGGCAGGCCGCCCTGGCTCATGGAGTTCATCCGACGCCCGGCCTCACGGATACCCAGGGGAATGGCGGCGGTCATCTGGGTTTCGATGAAGCCCGGCGCCACGGCGTTGATGCTGATGCCCTTCTTCGCCAGGGCCGGCGCCCAGGCCTGGGCCAGGCCGATGACGCCGGCCTTGCTCACCGCATAGTTGGTCTGGCCCATGTTACCGGCGATGCCGCTGATCGAGGCGATCAGCACCACGCGGCCGTTGTCGTGCAGCTTGTCGGCGTCCAGCAGCGCCTGGGTCAGCACCTGCGGGGCCTTGAGGTTGACGTCGATCACCGAGCTCCAGAAGGCATCGCTCATCTTCGCCAGGGTCTTGTCACGGGTGATGCCGGCGTTGTGCACGACGATGTCCAGGCCATCGGGCAGCGCTTCGACCAGGCGCTGCGGCGCGTCCTCGGCGCAGATGTCCAATGGCACGGCACGCCCGCCCAGGCGTGCGGCCAACGCCTGCAAGGCCTCGGCGGCGGGCGGTACGTCCAGCAGCACCACCTCGGCGCCATCGCGCGCCAGCACTTCGGCGATGGCCGCGCCGATGCCGCGCGAGGCGCCGGTGACCAGCGCCTTCTTGCCGATCAGCGGGCGCGTCCAATCCTTGACCTGTTCGCCACAGGCGCCCAGGCGCAGCACCTGGCCGGACACGTAAGCGCTCTTCGGCGAGAGGAAGAAGCGCAGTGCGCCTTCCAGTTGCTGCTCACCACCCTTGCCGACATAGAGCAGTTGCACGCTGCCGCCACGGCGGATCTCCTTGCCCAGGGAGCGGGTGAAACCCTCCAGCGAGCGCTGCACGCTGGCTGCGATGGGGTCTTTCAGCGATTCCGGGGCACGCCCCAGAACCACCACGCGCGGGCACTGCGCCAGGCCCTTGAAGGTGGGCTGGAAGAAATCACGCAGCTCGATCAGTTGCTCGAAACGGCTCAGGTGGCTGGCATCGAACACCAGCGCCTTGAGTTTGGGGCCGTGCTCGGCCGTCCAGCGTGGCAGCTCGAGCTGGCCTTCGCGAGCAACGAACACCTGGTCGGTGAGCTTGCTGGCGAAAGGCTGCACGGCCTTGAGCAGGTCGCCATCACCACCGAGCAGCAGCGCGCCGTCCACGGGCCGTACCCGGCCCGCCATCCAGCGCTCCAGACGCACGGGTGCCGGCAGGCCGAGGGTGCCGACCAGGCGGCGACCGGTAGGGGAGTTGGCGAAGGCAAGGTAACGATCGGACATGAAAGGCTCCTGCAGGCGGATCGGAAGTCATGTCACTGTACGCAGTGACGCACAAAGCGCAATTGACCGCTCTGCCTGGTCGATCGGCAAGGCGGCCAATGCGGGCCGGTGCGCACGCGCTAGCCTTGAACCCAATTATCACCCGTAAGGAGTCAGCATGGCCCAGTTACGCCGGGTCGCCATCGTCGGCGGCAACCGCATCCCCTTCGCCCGCTCCAACACCGTCTACGCCACGGCGAGCAATCAGGAGATGCTGACCAGTGCCCTCGAAGGCCTGGTGGAGCGCTTCAATCTGCACGGCGAGCGCCTCGGCGAGGTGGTGGCCGGTGCCGTGCTCAAGCACTCGCGGGATTTCAACCTGACCCGCGAATGCGTGCTCGGCTCGCGCCTGGCCCCGGAAACCCCGGCATATGACCTGCAGCAAGCCTGCGGTACCGGCCTGGAGGCGGCCCTGCTGGTGGCCAACAAGATCGCCCTCGGGCAGATCGAGTGCGGCATCGCCGGTGGCGTCGACACCACCTCCGATGCGCCCATCGGCGTCAACGAGGGCCTGCGCAAGATCCTCCTGGAGGCCAATCGCGGCAAGCGCACGGCGGACAAGGTCAAGAGCCTGCTCAAGGTGCGCCCGCGTCACCTGGCCCCGGCCATCCCGCGCAATGGCGAGCCGCGTACCGGGCTGTCGATGGGTGAGCACTGCGAACTGATGGCGCAGCGCTGGGCCATCCCGCGCGACGAGCAGGATCAACTGGCCCTGGCCAGCCACCAGAAGCTGGCGGCGGCCTATGCCGAAGGCTGGCTGGACGATCTGCTCACACCGTTCCGTGGCCTGACCCGCGACCAGAACCTGCGCCCGGACATCAGCGCCGAGAAGCTCGCCAGCCTCAAGCCCTGCTTCGAGCGTGGCCCGCGCGGCACCCTGACCCCGGCCAACTCCACGCCGCTGACCGATGGCGCCTCGGTGGTGCTGCTGGCCAGCGAGGAATGGGCCAAGGCCCGTGGCCTGCCGATCCTGGCCTATTTCCGCGATGGCGAGGCGGCGGCGGTGGACTTCGTGCAGGGCAAGGAAGGCCTGCTGATGGCGCCGGTCTACGCCGTGCCGCGCATGCTCGCGCGCAATGGCCTGAGCCTGCAGGACTTCGACTACTACGAGATTCACGAAGCCTTCGCCGCCCAGGTGCTGTGCACCCTCAAGGCCTGGGAAGACGCCGAGTACTGCAAGGAGCGCCTGGGCCTGGAAGCCCCGCTGGGCTCCATCGACCGCAGCAAGATGAACGTCAAGGGCAGCTCCCTGGCTGCCGGCCACCCCTTCGCCGCCACCGGCGGGCGCATCGTCGCCAACCTGGCCAAACTGCTCTCCGTGGCTGGAGAAGGGCGCGGGCTGATCTCCATTTGTGCGGCAGGCGGGCAGGGCGTGACCGCCATCATCGAGCGCTGATTGCCTGCGATCGGGCGCCTGCTGGCGCTCGGCCGCGCCAATGGCTCCACGATTAGGGCGGCCTGCCTCGAGCATGGCCGCCCTCTTTTTACCTGAGCTTGTGGGGGCGCGTGTCGCACGCTATAGGCATGCCGCCCCCCTTTCCCACTGACCGGCCAGGTAGGGCGATTAACGTGACCCAGCGCATGCTATCGGTCCGCCAGTATTGAACCTGTCAGCTGAGCCGGGCACCCTGTTGCCCAGCTTGCCATTCAAGGAAGGAACTCGCCATGCTGGATGCCAACCAGGCGCATATCACCCTGACCATTCCCGCCGTCGACAGCGACCTGCAAGTGCTGTCCTTCATTGGCCGGGAGATGCTCAACAAGCCCTACCGCTTCGAGATCGACCTGGTCAGCTCGCGTGCCGACCTCGACCTCCATCAACTGATCAACCAGCCCGCCTACCTGGCCTTCGGCCCCAGCGGCAAGGGCGTGCACGGCATCATCTATGGCGTCGAGCAGGGCGACTCCGGCAAGCGCCTGACCCGCTACCACATCGACCTGCGCCCGACCCTGGCCTACCTCGGCCACAGCTTCGACCAGCGCATCTTCCAGCACATGACCGCGCCGCAGATCATCGCCGCCGTGCTCGAAGAACACGGCCTGCTCGAAGGCACCGACTACCGCATGCAGTTCGGCCCCTACGTCTACCCCGAACGCATCTACTGCACCCAGTACGACGAAAACGACCTGTATTTCATCCAGCGTTTGTGTGAAGAAGAAGGCATCAGCTTCCACTTCCAGCACAGCGAAGACGGCCACGTCCTGGTGTTCGGCGACGACGCCACCGTCTTCCCCCGGCTCGCCCCGCTCAACTACCAGCAGGACAGCGGCATGGCCGCCAGCCACGAAGTGGTGCGCGCCTTCGGCGTGCGCCTGGAAACTCGCACCACCCAGGTCACCTGGCGTGACTACGACTTCGAGCAGCCCAAGCTGCAGATGGAAGCCAGCTACAGCAGCGAATTCTTCCCCACCCTGGAAATGTACGACTACCCCGGCCGCTTCACCGACCGCACCCGTGGCAAGCATCTGGCCAAGCGCAGCCTGGAACGCCTGCGCAGCGACTACGAACTGGCCGAAGGCAAAAGCGACGCCTACCTGTGCTGCGGCCACTTCCTCGCCCTGACCGGCCACCCACGCCAGCCATGGAACGACCTCTGGCTGCTCACCGAAGTGATCCACGAAGGCAAGCAACCGCAGGTGCTGGAAGAGTCGGTCACCAGCAACACCCAGCCGGGCGACGGCTTTCAGCAGGGCTACCGCAACCGCTTCACCGCCACGCCCTGGGATATCCCCTTCCGCCCCGGCTTGGAACACCCCAAACCCAAGGTACTGGGTAGCCAGACTGCCGTGGTGACCGGCCCTGCCGGCGAAGAGATTCATTGCGACCAATATGGCCGCGTGAAGGTGCAGTTCTTCTGGGATCGCGACGGCCAGGGCAACGACAAGACCAGTTGCTGGTTGCGCGTGGCCTCCAACTGGGCGGGCAAGGCCTACGGCGGCGTGGCCATTCCCCGCGTCGGCATGGAAGTGCTGGTTACCTTCCTCGAAGGGGACCCCGATCAGCCGCTGGTCACCGGCTGCCTGTACCACGCCGAACATGTGGTGCCCTACGACCTGCCGGCGAACAAGACCAGAAGCGTATTCAAGACCCTGAGCAGCCCCGGTGGCGGTGGCTACAATGAATTTCGCATCGAAGACCGCAAGGGCGCCGAGCAGATCTATATTCACGCCCAGCGCGACTGGGACGAGAACATCGAGCACGACCAGAAGATCCGCGTCGGCAACGAGCGCCACGACACGGTCGAGGCCAACACCTACACCGAACTCAAGGCCGAAGAACACCGCACCACCGACCTCGACCGCAAGGTGGAAGTGCGCGCCAACGACCACCTCACCGTCGCCGCTACCCAGCACAACAAGATCGGTACCGGCCTGTTTATCGAGGCAGGCACAGAGCTGCACTATTTTGCTGGTGACAAGGTGACCATCGACGCTGGTATGGAGCTGACCGCAGCCGGTGGCGGCAGCTTCGTCAAGCTCGATCCCAGCGGCGTAACCATCAGCGGCGCGACCATCAAGATGAACACGGGCGGGGCGCCGGGCAGTGGTTCGGGGTTGAAGATCCTGGGGCCGGTGATTCCGTGGGCGGCGGATCAGGACAAGGCCGGTAATCTGCTCGATTTGGCTCGGCTGAACATACCACCGCTGGTTCTTGCCAGTAGGTTGCAGCAGGGCGTCGCGCCCATGTGCGGCAAGCAGAGTAACGGTGCTTGCAGTCGGGAGGATTGCCCATGCTTGAAGGGCTGAGTGAGTTCCAGGCTCTTGCGCGTCATACAGCCGTTGAGCTGTTGCAAGAGCACGTTGGTGAGCTGCTGTTCATCATCGATACCCAGCGGCAACCGGACGCAATGATCCAGTTGTATCAACTGGGAGAAGAGCTCGATTTACGGCACCTGTATGCGGAAACCGAGCTGGCCGAGTGGGCGCAGGAGGGGCCGATCTGGTTCAGCGCCCCGCGCGATAGCAAGCGGGCCAGTCTGGGCATGCGGCTTTGTCATGAGCGCCAGGCCGGTATGGTCATCTGTACCTCGGACGAACAGGCCGCATTGGCCCATGCTCGCTGGCTGTTGCGTGTTCGTGACGGCTCCGGTGGAGAAAGCCTCGTCGCCTACCATTTGCCCGCCATCTGGAACGCTTTGGCGCTGACCGCAACTGAGCGAGCGCTGCTATTTGGCCCCTGGGAAAAGGTTTTCTCACCGGCACCCTATAGCTCTCAATCATCTGAACAGTGGTTAGGCTGGATACCCCCTGAAGCATTGGATGGCTCCTGGAACCACCACGCAAGCCTTGAACTTGCGGAAGCAGCCTCAGCTTATATGCGCACCTTGCGCTGGGTATATTGGATCGATGAAGAGCGCGCGGGGTTTGGCATCCCTACGGCGGAGCAACTCCCAAGGCTGATCGCCAATCTGGAAACGCTCGTCGAGCACCGTATTTATGAAGGGCGCCATTTGCTAGAGCTCACCCAGTTGGTGAAGGGCGAACCGATAAGCGAACGGCCAGAGGTCATGGATATTCTGCAGCGCAATGAAGAAGCCTTCCTCAAAGTCAAAAGTCTGCAAGCGCTTACCGCGACGACCTCGCCTACCTGAGCCTCCGCCCACGATAGATTGGAAACCCTGAAATGGAACTCACCAGCTACAGCGTTAAGAGCGGCGACACACTCAGCCAGATCGCCACCGCACATCAGACCGATATCGCGACCCTGAAACGTCTGAACCCCTTCATCCGTGATGCCAACCACATCCAGGCGGGCTGGAACCTCAGTGTGCCGAAAGCGGATAATGTTTCGGTCGCCGTCGACGCGTCACAACCGGCAGCCCCTGCATCGTCAGTGCAACCGGAAAAGGTTAAGTGCGAACCTGTTTTGGAGCTTGGCCCGCCACCTTCCCCGCTCTGTACCACCAGTGAATGCTTTGCGCCTGCCGATCCGCCGCCCTGTTCACAGCGCTACGCCAACATCCTTTACGCCACCGATGAGCAGGAGTTCTGGTTACTGCCGGAAAGAGTCGTGAGTGCGATCAAAGAGGCTGAGCATTTGCTCAACCAACGGATAACACCTGCCAAATCGCCGGACGAGCGCCTGCGCGGCCTGGATGAGAGCGGTCTGCTCGAGTACTTCCTCGAACCCCGGCTGAGCAGTTTTCTGGAGGGGGAGGAAAAGGCGCGTCTGGAAGAGATCGAGACTTATGACCCCGATCTGGAAGCGAATGCTGATGAAGCAGAAGCATTTCGCGAGGCAATGCGCCACATGAGCCCCATCGACCAGATAGACCAGACTGACTATGACCGTCAGCAGTTGGCCGAAGGCGAACGCTTGATCCAGTTGCGAGACGAAAAACGCCAGCTCGAATCCAAAGCGAAGGCTATAGCACAGGGAAAAGGGTACATCCTAGAGAAGGGCATGCTCTTCACGCCAGAGGCGATCGAGGCTCGCGACGCTGTGCAGCGTTATCTCAATGCGCGCAAAACCTTGCTCGAGAGCACGGACGGCAAGCTACCGGAAAACTATCAAAAAGAACTGGCCGACTTCGTGGCCGAGAGCGCGAGGCGCTACAACGAGGCGATGGATTGTCGTACCAACTGCCTCGCCCCATTCGCCAGCTACGTGAGCTGGCGAAACACCCAGGAGAAGAAGCTGGGGGAAAAGCGCGAATATCTGGAAAGCATCATCGAAGCTGCCCAATACGGTATCGCGCTACCCGAATTTGCCCTGGTCGGAGGTGACTATCCTGCCGACGCCAGCCAGACCGACCTCAGCGGTGGCGTTGGGCTGTTGCAGCAATACTTGAATCTGGAAAAGCAACAGCTAGAGGTGCATACCCGGCTGCGTGACAAATACCGCGCCTGGCTAAAGGCAACTGGAGAGAACGCCCCAGCGCCCGCCGGCTTGGTGGATGCCGAACGTGCGGCATGGGAGCGGATACAGTCCGAGAAGGACAAGCTGCGCTTGCAGGCCGAGCAGAATGTTGCCAGCACGTATCCGCGCCGCCACCTGCTGTGGCACCCCGAGGAGTTTCAGCCCAAGCCGCTGGAGCGACTGGTCAAGAGCAACTTCCCGTTGCGCGAGGTCAGTTTCTCCGACACCAAAGGTCTGCTCAGCCATTTCAGCCTCCACAACATCAACAAGGCTCTGAAGGAGGATGCTGTCAAAGTCGTCAAGGACTCGGTAAAGAACCTGCGCAACAAGATCCCGCAGAAATCCGGCAGCGTGGCCGCCTCCGCCAGAAGTGATTTTGGCAACTGGCTGATGGAGCAAGGTGCGTTCGTAATCGATGATCAGCATGGCGACTGGTTTGATAGCCAAGGCTGGTTCGATGTCGAGATCTTTCACCAGTACCTGCAGCGCGACAAGATCGAGGTCGACACGCTGGAGGATGCCGCTACCCGTCAAGCCTGGGGGGAGCGTTTGCGGCAAATACTGTTCAAGGAGGAGGTTCGCAGCGCATTGCGCCTGTTCGACCGCAGCCCGCAAGCACAATTGGTACGTTGCCTGACGCCGCCACAAGCGAGCGTTCATGGGGCCGTCTCCATCGTCGCTCCGACCCTGAGCATGGCCGACGGTTTTTCTGCGGGTGTTCGTGCCACGCTGGACATCGACCTGGCGCGTGGGGAGGTTGAACTGCTCAAGGTCGATCTGCCTGAAAGAGCTAAAGCCAAGGATCTAACGTTCACGTATTTAGATCATGCAGACCAGAAGCAGACGATGAGCCTTGGCCGGTTTTCCATATACCTTGGCGTCAAGGCCTGGGGCTATGCTGGTGCGTCGCTGATGCTCGCCGGCACCTTGCGCCTCGGGCCGAACAAATCTGCCTATGATCTCATCGGACCTCCACGCCCGGCCCGTCGCAGTATCATTCAGCGCACCGAGGTGACCGAAGACCGCCTGCCTGGCCGTGCGGCCGACGCGCGCATGGACGATGGCCTTAGCGCGCAATTCGTCGCGTTCGCAGGCGTTCAAGCAGGCATCAAGATCGATGGTTCCCTCAACTGGGCGCCACCCGCTGCGCTGGCAGTCTTGCGTACTATCCCTGCGGGCAATGATGCCGACACGCTGGCTACGGAAAATAACCAATGGCTGCCCCTGGCGCGGCTCACCGCCAACTTGAGTGGCGCAGTGGGTATAGGGGCCAAAGGTGATGTGACCCTTTCACTGATGAATGGGCGTTTCGTCCTGCGGATCAAGGCTGCCTTGATCGCCGGCCCTGGCGTGGACGGCATGTTCACCTTCGAGGTCGGCTATGAATCCGTGGAACAGTTGATCAACCTGTTTCGCCGCGAACTGCACAAGAACCAGGGCAAACCCTTGAATTGGGTCTCTGCGGACGCCGCCGAGCGCATGTCCGTGTTCAACCTGCTCGGCAGTGCAGGCCTCAGCGTCTCCATGCTCTACCTGATGGAAGTGGATATGGTCATGTCGCTCTACGAAGTGCTGACCAGCGGCGGCAAGGGGGGGCCGATTGCCTACACGATCATGACGTACAGGAAGCCAGAAGAGCTGGAACAATGGTTCGTCGAGGCCACACCAGCGGCGTTGGGGCCGATGCTGATGACGTTGATCGATACGCCCAAGGCCTTCAAGATCGTTTCATCGACGACCGACCCAAGAACAGGGAGGCCTCAGGAGCAAGCAGAGGAGTTTACCGCTGTCCAAGCTCATCTGTTCCAGCAGCAGGCGATTGAGCGTGTGCTGGGATGGATTCTTCGGGGAGCCCAGAGCAATGGCACTCTGGCCGATGCCCAGCGGCAATTCGAGGACGCCTGCATCAGCATGAATCGCTTTGGCACCAAGTCCGCAACGCCTGGGCAGACCTATTGCGACAACCGGGTCAGGTTGGATCATTTTATGGCGGAGCGCGTTGAGGCCTTGGTCAAGACTAATAACGATATGCGTGCCCGCTACCAGCATCATGTGGCAGCCTTGGGTGCACAGCAGGATGGTTATTGTGTGCGCTACAACCACAGCGGACGAAATCGCAGGCCCGGTGGGCTGGCAGACTACGTAGGGCCTGGAGAGTGACGAAGGAATCGACGATGCGATTAAAAGCCTTTTTTACGATATTGGCGCTGCTCTTCACCAGTTCAGCTCTTGCGGCTTTGACGCTCGACCAAGAGCAGGCCAAGGAAAGAGGCTTGATGCTGTTCAACCAGTACAAGATCGCCGAGCCTGAGCTGCGTATTGCCGCCGAAGCCGGTGATGCCGAGGCTCAATATTATTTGGCCGAAGAGCTGCGCCAGATGAATCGCTATATCACGACAGAGGCTTACAAGTGGTACGAAGCCGCAGCCAACCAAGGGCACCTTTACAGCATGTTGCGGCTCTCTCGTCAGGAGAGCGACCTCTGCGCAGTAATGAATAATTGCCCTGCAGGCAGCAAAACACCTTGGGACTGGCTCAAGCAGGCCGAGGCAATCGCGGGAGCGCGAGCCGAAAAGGGCGACGGCGAAGCCATGTACATCCTGTACCTGGCCACCGCGAAACTCGAATGGCTGGAGAAGTCGGCGGAGGCGGGCTATGCCCAAGGCCAGTGGTTGTTGGCCAACCGTTATCAGGAAGGTGAAGGTTTTTTCTTCCTGCCTGGAAAACGTCAGGAGTCTGTTGAGCGATGGTTCAAGGCCTCTGCGGAGGGAGGTAACCCAAAGGCGATGATGCGCTATGCACATTTGCTCTACGAGAAGCACGACAAGGCAGGTGTACGCTATTGGATGGAAGAGGCAAGCAAACTAGGTTATGTGGACGCTGTTTCAAGTTATGCCGCGTATGTAGCCCATACGCCAGATTTGCTTGGCTATGAATTGAATTTAGTAAAGGGGTATGCACTGACGTATTTACTCAAGGAGCTGGATGGTGGCGGCAATATGCAGGTTTATGTCGATGACACTCTCCCTGAAATCGCAGCCAAGATGACACCTGATCAAATCGAGCAAGCCAAGGTCTTTGCCAAGGAATGGAAAGCCACCCACCCGCCGCTTTCGTTCTTCCCCGACAAGCTGGGTTACTGAGGCAGTGAAGACTCTATTCGCCACTCTGCTTATCTTGTTCGCCAGTTCGGCTTTGGCTGCATTGACGCCCGAGCAACAGCAGGCCAAGAAAAGGGGCTTGATGCTGTTCTATCAGTACAAGATCGCTGAGCCCGAACTGCGCATTGCCGCCGAAGCCGGTGATGCCGAGGCTCAATATTATTTGGCCGAAGAGCTTCGCCAGATGAATCGCTACATCACACCAGAAGCGCACAAGTGGTATGAGGCAGCGGCGAGCCAGGGAGACTTCTACGCCATGATCCGGCTGGGCCGTAGTGGCAAGGATCTATGTGCGGTGATGGGCAACTGCACGGCTGGGCAAAAGACCCCGGTGGAATGGCTGAGGCAGGCGCTGAGCCAGGCCAAACCCAAAGCTGAGCAAGGCGACGCAGAGGCCATGTATGTGATGTACCACATTACCGGCAATCGGGACTGGTTGGAGAAGTCAGCGAACGCGGGGCATGCCATCGCGCAGTACTGGATGGCGGTTGGCGACAGTCAGGGCGAAGGCTTCTTCTTCCTGCCTGGCAAACGTCAGGAGTCTGTTGAACGAAGGTTCAAGGCCTCGGCGGAAGGGGGCTATCCAAAGGCGATGATGCATTATGTCGGGATACTGCACGATAAGGGCGATATGAAAGCGGCTCGGTACTGGGTGGTGAAAGCGGCTGAAACGGGCTTTGAAAGCGGTGTTACGAGCTTGGGTGCTTATTCTGGCCACGCCCCAGCCAAATTGGGATTCCCACTGGATGTGGTCAAAGGCTATGGCCTGATTTCCCTGCTGAGGGAACTGGATGGCGGCGGCAATGTGCAGGTCTATGTCGATGACACTCTGCCTAAAATCGCAGCCAAGATGACGCTCGAGCAGATCGAGCAAGCCAAGGCCTTTGCAAAGGAATGGAAAGCCACCCACCCGCCGCTCTCGTTCTTCCCCGACAAGCTGGGTTACTGAGGCAGTGACGGCTACCACATCTTCTGTCTGTTCAGTTTTGCTTCCTGAAGACCAGCAGTCGCAAGCACGCAGCTTTCTGCGGTTGTTGGATAGCCTGCTCAATCAGCTACCCAGGGTATGCCCCTACTGTGATTGCACTGCATTCAAGGTCAAGCAAAAGCGCCATTGCTTATGCAGTGCCTGTGGCAAGAGCTTCAATGCGCTGACCGGAACACCTCTCAACAGGCTGCAAGGCCGTGAGCGCTTTCTGCCTTTCGTCGAGGGCTGGTTGACCGGCGAGCCTGCGCATCTGGTGGCTGAACGGTTGGGCATGGATGGAACCACGGGGCGAATCTGGGCGAAGCGCTTTCTGCTGCTGATGGAGCAGACGCATCCCGAGCTGCATCGCTGGTGGAGTGTCTATCTTTACCGCCAGGAGCTGGCGCTGCCGGCTCATATCCAGGAGCGAGCACAACGCTTCCTGGACTGGTTGGCACGTTTTCCCTTCGAGCCCTCCAGCGCATGCCCTCACTGTGGTTCGTCAGAGCTGGCCACTCTACGACCTGGCAATGGACTGCCGCGCTGGCGATGCAAGCCCTGCGGGCGCATGCATAATCGCCTGAGTGACACCCCTCTGAAATGGGTTGGGCAGATGGAACTATGGCGTCCTTATGTGGAGCTCATGCTGCAAGGTTTCACCCATCAGGATTGTGTGTTGTTAATAGGGATAGCCGAAAGCAAAGGCACGAACCGGGATCGCAATTGGCGACCACGCTTTCTCAAGCTTATCGGGCAGCAGGATCCGGCATTGCTGGAGTGGGTCATCTGGCAGAACCGAAGGCGCCGGGGGCAATTGGCCTCTGAGCACCAGGACAACATGCGGCGCAGACGCAATGCGTTGCTGCAGGAACCAGAGTCGACTTGTGCCGACGACTACACGGCAGATGCTCAGTAACCCCAGCGGTCTATCGCCGAGTGCTTATGCAGGCTGCCTCGCTGCGGTCGCCTGTCGCGCGGCAAATGACCACAGCGCCGGTTGCGTGATTAGCGGCTAGTCTTCTACCGTGCATTGATCCAGATCAATGTCATGTTTCGCGCATAGCATCTCAGGCCTTCGGGCCATTTCATTCGATAAGAACAACTACCGATCGTGTGACTCCAACGTCTGGAGCCTATGGCTCGGCTTTGCGTGCCGGGGCCGAGATAACCCTGAATGAGGACGTGTCATGTTTGGTCTAGAGGCGCTCGAACTCGCCCGGATTCAATTCGCCTTCACCATTTCCTTTCATATCGTCTTTCCTGCCATCACCATCGGTCTGGCCAGCTATCTGGCCGTGCTCGAAGGGCTGTGGCTGAAGACCAGCAACACGGTGTACCGCGATCTCTACCATTTCTGGTCGAAGATCTTCGCGGTCAACTTCGGCATGGGGGTGGTCTCCGGCCTGGTCATGGCTTACCAGTTCGGCACCAACTGGAGCGCCTTCTCCGACTTCGCCGGGGCGGTCACCGGGCCGCTGCTGACCTACGAGGTGCTCACTGCGTTCTTCCTCGAGGCGGGCTTCCTCGGCGTCATGCTGTTTGGTTGGAACCGTGTCGGGCCGGGGCTGCACTTCTTCTCCACGGTGATGGTGGCCATCGGCACGCTGATCTCCACCTTCTGGATCCTCGCCTCCAATAGCTGGATGCACACGCCGCAGGGCTTCGAGATCGTCGACGGGCGGGTAATCCCGGTGGACTGGTTTGCCGTGGTGTTCAACCCCTCGTTCCCCTATCGCCTGGCGCACATGGCCACGGCGGCGTTCCTTGCCACCGCCTTTTTCGTCGGTGCCTCGGCGGCCTGGCACCTGCTGCGCGGGCGCGACAATCCGGCGATTCGCAAGATGCTGTCGATGGCGCTGTGGATGGCGCTGCTGGTGGCGCCGGTGCAGGCCTTTATCGGCGATATGCACGGCCTCAATACGCTCAAGCACCAGCCGGCGAAGATCGCCGCCATCGAGGGCCACTGGGAGAACGTCGGTGACGAGCCGACGCCGTTGATCCTCTTCGGCTGGCCGGACATGCAGCGCGAGGAAACCCGCTTCAAGGTGGAGGTTCCCGGTCTCGGCAGCCTGATCCTGACCCACAGCCTGGACAAGCAGGTGCCGGCGCTCAAGGAGTTCGCCCCCGAGGATCGGCCCAACTCCACCATCATCTTCTGGACCTTCCGCATCATGGTCGCCATGGGCCTGCTGATGATCCTCACCGGCCTGTGGGGCACCTGGCTGCGTCGCGGCGATCGGCTGTATCGCTCGCGTCCCTTCCTGCATCTGGCACTGTGGATGGGCCCGAGCGGCATCATCGCCATTCTGGCCGGCTGGTACACCACCGAAATCGGCCGTCAGCCCTGGGTCGTATATGGCCTGATGCGCACCGCCGATGCGGCCTCCGGGCACAGCGCGACGCAGCTTGGCTTCACCCTGGTGTTGTTCGTGGTGGTCTACTTCCTGCTGTTCGGTGCCGGTATCGGCTACATGCTGCGCCTGGTGCGCAAGGGGCCGAAGGTCGACGAGGGCAAGGAGGTGTCGTCCGGTGGCCCTGGCCAGCCACGTACGCCGGCGCGGCCGCTGTCGGCGGCCGAAGAGGGCATGGAAGAGGGTGAAACCGACAGCTTGCCGGAGAGGAACTGAACATGGGTATCGATCTTGCGCTGATCTGGGCGGTGATCATCGCCTTCGGGGTGATGATGTACGTGGTGATGGATGGCTTCGATCTTGGCATCGGCATCCTCTTTCCCTTCATTCGTGACGAGGGCGAGCGCGACGTGATGATGAACACCGTGGCGCCGGTCTGGGACGGCAACGAAACCTGGCTGGTGCTCGGTGGCGCGGCGCTGTTCGGCGCCTTCCCGCTGGCCTACTCGGTGGTGCTGGATGCGCTCTACCTGCCGCTGATCCTGATGCTGCTGGGGCTGATCTTCCGCGGCGTGGCCTTCGAGTTCCGCTTCAAGGCCAAGGCCGCCAAGCGCCACCTGTGGGACAAGGCCTTCATCGGCGGCTCGCTGACCGCCACCTTCTTCCAGGGCGTGGCGCTGGGGGCGTACATCGACGGCTTCGAGGTGGTCAATCGGCGCTTCGCCGGGGGCGCCTTCGACTGGCTGACGCCGTTCTCGGTGTTCTGCGGTGTGGCGCTGATCGCCGCCTATGCGCTGCTCGGCTGCACCTGGCTGATCATGAAGACCGAAGGCCGTCTGCAGCAGCAAATGCACGACCTGTGCCGGCCGCTGGTGCTGGTGCTGCTGGGGGTGACCGGCATCGTCAGCCTGTGGACGCCCTTCGCCCATCCGGCCATCGCCGAGCGCTGGTTCAGCCTGCCCAACCTGTTCTGGTTCATGCCGGTGCCGGTACTGGTGCTGCTGTGTACCTGGGCGTTGCTGCGGGCGGTGGCGAACAACGCCCACTACGCGCCGTTCATCCTCACCCTGGTGCTGATCTTCCTTGGCTACAGCGGCCTGGGCATCAGCCTGTGGCCGAACGTGATCCCGCCGTCCATCAGCATCTGGGACGCCGCCGCACCGCCGCAGAGCCAGGGCTTCATGCTGGTGGGCGCGCTGTTCATCATCCCCTTCATCCTCATGTACACCGCCTGGAGCTATTACGTGTTTAGAGGCAAGGTGACGGTGGATGACGGTTATCACTGAGGACTCGGTCATGACCGAAACCGAAGAGAAGAAAACACTGTGGCAACGCCTGGGTTGGCTGGTGCTGATCTGGGCCTGCAGCGTCGCCACGCTGGGTGTGGTGGCCTGGCTGCTGCGCCTGTTCATGAGTGCGGCGGGGTTGAGCACGCCGTAGGCGCGTACCCCAGCGGGAGTCAGGGGCTGACGTGTCAGCCTCCCCGAGAAGGTGGGCAAGCTTCGCGTTGCCCACCCTACTTGCTGTGGCGATGAGGTGTGTCGGCTGCAAGCATCAGCCTAGCAGGCTGTTGGAAAACTACCTGCGTTGCCTGGCCGTCGTTAAAAACAGCCTCGCGTGCGAGCCCAGTCAAAATGCTCATTTACAGCACGTAAACCCGAGTGCGGGCCCAGTGCTTTTTTCGGCTGTTTTTGCGGGGCCGCCATCGGTATAGGCCAGCCTGCCTCGCCTACGTTTTTCAACGGCCTGCTAGCGGCTCGCCTTTTCAACCATCGCTGCCCAAGCAGCTACGCTGGGGCGCTTTTGCATCCGGGCGTACCACTCGCGAAGTGCTTTGCACTCGTCGGGGACCGATAGCTTCACCAGCGTCGAGAAGATCATGCCGCCAATCACGGCGATATCCGCCATGGAAAAGGACGCTCCGGCAACGAATGGCTGGCTCTTCAATACCTCATTGAAGTAGCGCATGCCTCGCAGAGCCTTGTCGCGCATGCGCAGGCCCCATTCCTCATTCTGATAAAGCTCGACGTGTGGGCCCAGGCCTGGGGTTGCATGGTGAAAGTACAGGCTCACGGCATCGAGAAACTCGATCTCGGCACGCTTGGTCATCATGTGGATGAGGCCTTTTTCAACGGCGGTTCTACCGGTAAGCGTGGGCGAACCTCCCAGATCGTCCAGATACTGAGTGATAGCCGTGCATTCCGCGATGCGGGTGCCGTCTCCCAACTCCAGAACCGGAAGCGTGCCCGAGTAGTTCATTTCGAGAAACTCAGGCGTCTTGTGCTCACCTTTCCAGAGGTTGATCGACACGAAATCAACTTTTGATAGAAGGCCTTTCTCTGCGAGCGCTATGCGAACTCGCGCCGGATAGGGGCCGTTGTACCAGTCGTAGATTTTCATCGTTAATCGATGGGCGGCGTCGCTGTGGTGAGGTTGTGTGGTGTTCATGTGAATATCTACCTATCAGTTGGTAGATTTATTTGTAGGCGCTATTTGCTTGCTGTCAATGCCTATCTATCAGTTGGCAGGTTTTTGGGTTGCGATTAGCATTCCGGTCATCTTTTAACCGGTGAGGTGATGGCGTGAGTGCAAACGCAAAAGAGGCCATCTTGGCGGCTGCAAGGAAGGCTGCACAGTCCCATGGCTACAGCGGGCTGAATTTCCGTGACCTGGCGGCTGCAGTCGGTATCAAGAGCGCGAGTATCTACTACCACTTTCCCAGTAAGGCCGATCTCGGTGCTGCGGTAGCCAGGCGCTACTGGGAAGATACGGCAGCCGCACTGCAGGCGATGCTGGAAGCGGCTGACAGTCCGCTCGAATGCCTGCACCGATATCCCTCGATTTTTCGACGCTCGCTCGAGAGCGAAAACAGGTTGTGCCTGTGCAGCTTCATGGCCGCGGAGTGTGAAGGCCTCCCCTCGCAAGTGAAGAGCGAGGTGCAGGCGTTCGCCACCGTGAACGTGGCCTGGCTTTCCAAGGTTCTGCTTGCGGCCGGTGTCGGTGAGCCGGCAGCGTGCGAGGAACGAGCAAAGGCTATTTTCGCGGCCATTGCAGGTGCCCAGCTCATGGCCCGTAGTCGCGCCGATATCGCGTTGTTCGATTCGCTTCTGGAGAGCTATCGGAAGGCCGGACTCCTGCCCGCCTGAGTTTCAGGCGTTGCGGTGACACGCAATAGCCTCTGTCACGTGCGGCCCTGCAGGGTTGTTAGACTGTTCCTTTTGCCGCCATTCAATGGGTGCCCAATGTTCGCCTTCAGCGCTACCCTGCAACGCCGCTTCGCCGCGTTGAAATCCACCGCTGACTTCTGGTCGTTGCGCCATGTGCAGGAAAGCCGGGCGTCCTACTGGGTACGTCGGCGCGTGGCGCAGGCGCCGTCCTTCGTCGAGGACTCGGGGGCCATGCTCACTGCCCGCGTCGCCGGCGTTGAAGCCTATGCGGCCACCAGCGATCTCAGCCAGGCCGGTTTGCAGGCCGCGCTGGAGCGCGCCGAGCAGATGGCGCGGGCGCTGGCCGGGCATAACCTGCTGAATCTCGCTGACCTGCCGCAGCCTGCCGAGCAGGCCGACGATGTGATGCCGGGTTACCAGCAGCCGCAGGCCAGCGCCGCGCACTGGTTCGAGCTGCTGATGGCCGAGTCGGCGCTGATTCCCCGCGATACGCGCCTGGTCGATAGCCATGTCGGGCTGACCTTCACCCGCCATGAGCAGATCTACCTCAATAGTGCCGGTGCCTGCCTGCGTCGTGCTCAGCGCTATGTGTTCCCGCAGATCGGTGTGACCGCCAGCGACGAGCGCGACAGCCAGAGCCGCAGCTTCGGCGGCACCCATCTGGCGCGCCAGGGCGGTGCCGAGGTGTTGCCGCAACTCGGCGTGATCGGCAGTGCCGCACGTATCGCCGACGAGGCGCTGCAACTGCTGCTGGCGCCGAATACCCCCAGTGGTGCGCGTGATCTGCTGCTACTGCCCGATCAGATGATCCTGCAGATTCACGAGTCCATCGGCCATCCACTGGAGCTGGATCGCATCCTCGGTGACGAGCGCAACTTTGCCGGCACCAGCTTTATCCGCCAGGAGGATTTCGGGTCTTACCAGTACGGCTCGCCGCTGCTGGACGTGACCTTCGACCCAGGGCTGCCGGGCGAGCTGGCCAGCTACCGGCACGACGACGACGGCACCCCGGCGCAGCGCCAGTACCTGATCAAGGATGGCATTCTCCAGCGCCCGCTGGGTGGGGCGCTGTCGCAATGGCGCAGCGGCTTGCCGGGCGTGGCCAACAGCCGCGCCTGTAGCTGGAACCGCCCCCCCATCGACCGCATGGCCAATCTCAATCTGGAGCCCGGCGACCAGACCCTAGCCGAGCTGATCGGCGGTATCGAGCGCGGCATTCTGATGAGCAACAACCGCTCCTGGTCGATCGACGATGCGCGCAACAAATTCCAGTTCGGCTGCGAGTGGGGCCAGTTGATCGAGAGCGGTGAGCTCAAGGGCGTGGTGAAGAACCCCAACTATCGTGGCATCAGCGCGCAGTTCTGGCGCAACCTCAAGGCGGTGGGCGACGCCAGTACCTTCGAGGTGCTGGGCACGCCGTATTGCGGCAAGGGTGAGCCCAATCAGGTGATTCGCGTCGGGCATGCCTCGCCAGCCTGTGTGTTCGCAGCTGTCGACGTTTTCGGAGGGGCGGCCTGATGGATGCACGTCAGCATTTTTCCGCGTTGCTGGAGCACCTGCAGGGGCAGGTGTCAGGGGAAGAGGGCTTTACCCTGGCCTATGCGGCGGAGCAGTCCACCTTCATCCGCTTCAACCAGGGCCGGGTACGTCAGGCCGGGCAGGTGCAGCAGGTGTACGTCACCCTGGCGCTGTATCAGGGCCAGCGCCATGCCGAGCACAAGCTGCTGTTGAGCGGAACCTTCGACGAGGACGCGGCCGCTCTGGGGCAAGCCTTGCAGCATCTGCGCGCGCTGTTGCCGAGCCTGGGCTACGACCCTTACCTGCGGCTCAATCGCGAGGCCTGGCGCAGCGAGTCGACGGCCGTGACGGCGCCACTGGATGGCGCGACCGTGGCGCAGCAGATCGTCAGCGCCGCTGCTGGCCTGGATCTGGTTGGCTTCCTGGCGGTCGGCCCGCAGTACCAGGGTTTCGCCAGCTCCTGGGGCGCGTTCGGCTGGTACGCCGCCAGCAGCTTCAATCTGGAATTCAGCCTGTTCCATGGCAATGGGCAGGCGGTGAAAACCACCTATGCCGGCGAGCAGTGGGACGCCCAGGCGTTCGCCCGCAAGCTCGATGGCGCGCGGCAGCAACTGGCGTTTCTCGGTCGCCCGGCCAAGGCATTGCAGCCCGGCAGCTACCGCGCCTATCTGGCACCGGCGGCGCTGGAGGAGCTGATCGGCCTGTGCTGCTGGGGCTTCGGTGCCCAGGCGCTGGCCTCCGGCGGCAGCCCTTGGCAACGGCTGTTCAGTGGCAAGGCCGAACTCAGCGCCCAGGTAACCTTGGACGAGCGCATCGAAGGTGGCCTGGCCCCGGCCTTCACCGCCGAGGGGCCGCGCCAGCCGCTGCGCCTGGTCGAGCGGGGGCGGCCTGGCGAACGCATGGTCAGCTCACGCAGCGCCGCCGAATATGGCTTGACCGCCAATGGCGCGGGGCGCGGTGAATACCCCTTGGCGCTGTGCATGCAGGGGGGTGATCTGGAGGAGAGCGAGGTGCTGCAGCGGCTCGGCACGGGGCTGTATATCGGCAACCTGTGGTACGGCAACTTCTCCGACCTGCCGGCCGGGCGCCTGACCGGCATGACCCGCTTCGCCACCTTCTGGGTCGAAGACGGGCAGATTCAGGCGCCGGTGAACACCATGCGCTTCGACGATTCGCTGTTCGACTTTTTCGGCGCGAACCTGGAGGCGTTGACCCGCGAGCCCGAGTTGCTGTTGCCCAGCGGCACCTACGGCGCTCGGCAGACCGGCTCCATGGCGCTGCCGGGGGCCTTGCTGTCGCGCTTTACCCTGACCCTGTGACTATCACTCGAGCAGATGAGCGCGCAGCAGGCGCTCTTCTCGCATGATGTGGATGATGAACACCTTGCCCTCTGCTGGGCGGTAGAAGACCCGACAGGGCGGAACGACGATTTCGCGATACACGGAGTTCGGCAGTTCACCGGGAACGCGGCCTGACAGGGGGAACTCCGCCAGGCGCGCGACGGCTTCGACGACCTTCCTGACCAACGCGCGAGCGGCGTCGGGTTTGTCGAGGGCGATGTAGTGCGCCAGCTCGTCGAGTTGTCCGAGGGCGGGATTCGTCCAGACTATTTCAGCCATTTGCCCAGCCGTTCCCTGGCCTGTTCATGGCTGAGGGTATTGCCCTCCAGTACGGCCCGTTCACCGCAGGCCAGGGCATCCAGAAGGGCGAGGCGCTTCTGCATGAACTGGTAATCATCGACATCCACCAGATAGGCCGAGGGCACTCCATGCTCGGTTATCAGCACGGGCTCTTTGGACTCGTGAAGGTCGGCGAGGATCTTGGTGGCTTGTCGCTTCAGGTTGGTGACCAGTTCGACTTTCATGAGGAGGGCCCGGTGCGCAGATGAGAGTGTCACTTTAGTGATACTTGTTGCATTGGGCAATTGTGGGCGGTCTGCAACCGAACTGTCACGCTCATGTCGCGTTATCGCCATCTGCGCTCGCTAAGTTGCTCGCCAATGAGATCGATCTCAGGTGAGCGAACATGACGGATCTGAAAAAAGTTGCGGGGCTGGCGGGGGTTTCTCGGGCGACGGCCGCGCGGGCGTTTGCTTCGCCCGGGCTGTTGCGTCGCGACACCCTCGAACGGGTGCTGGCGGCGGCCCGCGAACTGGGCTTTCGGCCCAATCGTCTGGGCCGGCAGATGCGCCTGCAAACCACCAACCTGATCGGCGTGGTGGTGCCCAACCTGCTCAACCCGGTATTCGCCGAGCAATTCCAGGCCATGGAGCATGAGGCGCGTGAGCGCGGCTACAACCTGTTGCTGGCCACCACCGACTACCAGGCCGAGCGCGAAAGCGAGGTGGTCGAGGAATTGCTGCGCCAGCGCGTCGATGGCCTGGTACTGACCGTCACCGATGCCCAGAGCAATCGCGTTCTGCAGGGGCTGGCGCAGGAGGCCACGCCCTTCGTGCTGGCCTACCACCAGCCGGAAAATCGTCATTACAGCGCGGTCTCGGTGGACAACCGCGCCGGCATGGCGCTCGCCACTCGCCATCTGCTGGCCGCCGGGCATCGGCGCATCGGCATGGTGGCCGGCTCGGCCTTGCAGTCCGACCGCGCGCGCCTGCGTTATGCCGGTTATCAGCAGGCCATGGAGGAGGCCGGGCTGCCGGCCCTGCCGCTGATCGAGATGCCGGCTCACACCCAGGCCGATTTCGCCGCCATCGAGCCCTGGCTGCAAGGCCCGCAGGCGCCCAGTGCGCTGCTCTGTTCCAACGATTTGCTGGCCATCAGCCTGATCAACGAGTTGCGCCGCAATGGCTGGAGCGTGCCGCAGCAGCTCTCGGTCATGGGCTTCGACGGCATCGCCCTGGGTACGCAGATGCACCCGACGCTGTGCAGCGTGGTGCAGCCCATCGCCGAGCTGGCGCGCACGGTCATCGACCAGTTACTGGGGCTGATCGCTGGCGCCCCGACCATTACCTACTGCCTGCCTTGCCATATCCGGCCAGGCGAGAGTATCCGCCCCTACGAGGACACACCCCATGATCCGCTTCAGTAAAACCCTCGCGGCCCTGCTGTTTTGCGGCGCCGCCAGCCTCAGCCATGCCGCCGAAACGGCGATCTGCTACAACTGCCCGCCGGAATGGGCGGACTGGGGCACGCAGCTTGAGGCCATTGCTCAGGACACCGGCGTGCAGGTGCCGCTGGACAACAAGAACTCCGGCCAGGCCCTGGCGCAACTGGTGGCCGAGCGCGCCGCGCCCATGGCTGACGTGGTGTATTACGGCGTCACCTTCGGCCTGCAGGCGCAGAAGGCCGGGGTGGTCGACCGCTACAAGCCCAAGGGCTGGGATGAGATTCCGGCAGGGCTGAAGGATCCCGAAGGGCACTGGTTCGCCATTCATTCCGGCACCCTGGGCTTCATGGTCAACGTCGATGCCCTCGGCGGCCTGCCGGTGCCGCAAAGCTGGGCCGATCTGCTCAAGCCCGAGTACAAGGGCATGGTCGGCTACCTCGACCCGTCCAGCGCCTTCGTCGGCTACGTCTCGGCGGTGGCGGTCAACCGCGCCATGGGCGGTGATCTGAACGATTTCACCCCGGCCATCGACTACTTCAAGAAGCTGGCGGGCAATTCGCCCATCGTGCCCAAGCAGACCGCCTACGCGCGGGTGCTGTCCGGCGAGCTGCCGATCCTCGTCGACTACGACTTCAACGCCTACCGCGCGCGCTACAAGGACAAGGCTAACGTCGCCTTCGTGATACCCACCGAGGGCAGCATCAGCGTGCCCTACGTGATGAGCCTGGTGCAGAACGCGCCACACCGCGCCAATGGCGAGAAGGTGCTGGACTACGTGCTTTCCGACAAGGGCCAGGCGCTGTGGGCCAATGCCTATCTGCGCCCGGTACGCCCGGTGCCGATGCCAGCCGAAGTGAGCGCGCGCTTCCTGCCGGAAAGTGACTACGCCCGTGCCGGCGTGGTGGATTACCAGAAGATGGCCGATGTGCAGGAAGCCTTCGCCGCGCGCTACCTGAAAGAGATTCGCTGAGGTGAGCAGCACGTTGCGCGCTCCTGCTGCCGCTCAGGTCAGCCGCCGCCCAGCCTGGCGCTGGCGACCCGGCGCGGCCATCGCCTTGCTGCCGGCTGCGGTGGTACTGCTGGCCTTCTGGCTGCTGCCGCTGGCGCACCTGATGGTGCTCGGCGGCCATGATCGGGACGGCGCCGGCAGCGGTTACTGGCAGGTGCTGAGCAGTGCCCAGTACCTCGGCAGCCTGGCGCAGACTTGCCTGCTGGCGGCGCTGGTCACCCTGGCCGCGCTGCTGGTGGGCAGCATCAGCGGGGTGTTTCTCGCCCGTCAGCGCTTCGCCGGGCGCTCGGCGCTGGTGGCCTTGCTGACCTTTCCGCTGGCCTTTCCCGGCGTGGTGGTGGGCTTTCTGGTGATCCTCCTGGCTGGCCGCCAGGGCCTGTTCGCCAGCCTGGGGCTGAGCCTGGCGGGCGAGCGCTGGGTGTTCGCCTACTCGCTGGCCGGGTTGTTTCTCGGCTACCTGTATTTCTCCATCCCGCGGGTGATTCTCACCGTGATGGCGGCCAGCGAAAGCCTGGACGTCAGCCTGGAGGAGGCCGCGCATTCCCTCGGCGCCGGCCACTGGCGGGTGACCTGGGATGTACTGGTGCCGGGGCTGACGCCGGCGTTGGTGTCCTGCGGGGCCATCTGCTTCGCCACGGCCATGGGCGCCTTCGGCACGGCCTTCACCCTGGGTACGCGGCTGAACGTCACCCCGGTGGCGATCTACAACGTCTTTACCAACTACGCCAACTTCACCCTGGCCGCCGCCTTGTCGGTGATCCTCGGCGCCCTGACCTGGGGTGTGCTGCTGCTGGTGCGTAAATGGGTGCGGCAATCCGGGGGGCTGCTATGAAGCGCTCGCGTCTGTTCGCCGCACAACTGGCGTTCACCTGCCTGGTCTGCGCCTTCATGCTGGTGCCAGTGCTGCTGTCGCTGCTCGCCGGGCTGACCCGCAATTACTTCCAGGGGCTGTCCAGCGGTCTGACCCTGGCCTGGCTGCAGCAGGTGTGGCAGGCCTATTCGCCGACGGTGTGGTTGTCGCTGCAACTGGCGTTGGCCTGCGCCCTGTGCGTGTGCCTGATCGGCGTGCCGGCGGCCTACGCCCTGGTGCGCATGAACAACCGCTTCAGCCGCGCCTTCGAGGAACTGATGGTACTGCCGGTGGCCATGCCTGGCCTGGCCAGCGCCCTGGCGCTGCTGCTGACCTACGGCCAGTTCGGCGGTTTTCGTGGCAGTTGGCTGTTCATTCTGGTGGGCCATGTGCTGTTCACCTTGCCCTTTCTGGTGCGCCCGGTGATGGCTGTGATGCAGCGCCAGCAGTTGCCGATTCTGGAAGAGGCTGCCGCCAGCCTCGGCGCCGGGCCGTTGCGGCGCTTCTTCAGCGTGGTGGTGCCCAACTGCCGCGCCGGTATCCTCGCCGGGGTGTTGATGGTGGTCACCCTGTCGCTGGGGGAATTCAACCTGACCTGGATGCTGCATACGCCGCTGACCAAGACCCTGCCGGTGGGCCTGGCCGACAGCTACGCCTCGGCGCGGCTGGAGGTGGCCAGCGCCTACACCTTGCTGTTCCTGTTGATGATCGTGCCGCTGCTGATCGCCCTGCAGGCCATCAGCAACCGCCTGTCCCGTGGAGACCAACGATGAGCGCAACTTCGATTCGCCTGGAGAATTGCCGCAAGGCGTTCGCCGATGGCACCGTGGCCGTGGATGACCTTTCGCTGGATATCCAGGCCGGCGAAACCCTGGCCATCCTCGGCCCCTCCGGCTGCGGCAAGACCACCACGCTGCGCCTGATCGCCGGGCTGGAGCGCCCGGACGCCGGCCAGGTGCTGTTCGCCGGGGAGGATGTCACGGCGCTGCCCATCGAGCGGCGTGACGTGGGCATGGTGTTCCAGAACTACGCGCTGTTCCCCAACCTTAACGTGGCCGAAAACATCGTATACGGCCTCAAGGTGCGCAAGGTGCCGCGCGCCGAGCGCGAGCGGCGCTGCGCCGAGCTGCTGGAACTGGTAGGGCTGCAGGGTTATGGCCAGCGCGCCATCCACGAGCTGTCTGGTGGGCAACGCCAGCGCGTGGCCCTGGCCCGTGCCGTGGCGCCGCGTCCACGCGTGTTGCTGCTCGATGAACCGCTGGCGGCCCTCGATGCGCAATTGCGTGAGCGCCTGCGCAGCGAGCTGGGCCAGTTGCTGCGTGAGCTGGCCATCACCGCCGTGTTCGTCACCCATGATCAGGGCGAGGCCATGGCCCTGGGTGATCGCATTCTGGTCATGGAACGCGGGCGCATCGCCCAGTTGGCCACGCCACGGGCGCTCTATCAGCAGCCGGCCAATCGCTTCGTGGCCAGCTTCGTCGGCACCCTCAATACCTTCGTCGTGCTGGGGCGCACGGCCAACGGCGTGCAGGTCAGCGGCGGCGAACTGCCCTGGGCGGGCAGCGAGCTGCCCAGCACTCTGTATTGCCGCCCCGAGCACCTGCGCATCACCGCTGAACCTGGCTATCTGCGCGGGCGCTTGCTTGGGCAGTTCTTCCAGGGCGCGCAGAGCCGCTTGCTGGTGGATGTGGGCAGTGACCAGCCGCTGACGGTGGACTGCGCCGACGAGCGTCTGCTGCTGCCGGGCGAACTGATCAACCTGGCCGTCGAGCCGCAGCGGGTGTTCAGCCTCCATGCCTGATGCCATCCCCCACGCTTCGACCTTTCTCATCGCCCAGATCAGCGACCTGCACCTCAAGGCTCACGGCAAGCTCAGCTATGGCGTGGTCGATACCCTGGCGGCGCTGCGCCAGGCGGTCGAACACCTGAATGCCAGCCAGCCGCGCGCGGATATCGTCATCGTCAGCGGTGACCTGGTGGACTTCGGCCAGCCCGAGGAATACGCCGTGCTGCGCCCCGAGCTGGAGTGCCTGGCCATGCCCTATTATCTGGTGCCCGGCAATCACGATGATCGCGCTGCGTTATGTGCGGCATTCGCTGACCACGGCTATCTGCCGGCCTCGCCAGAAGCGCCGCTGGACTGGGTGGTCGACGACCATCCGCTGTGCCTGATCGGCCTGGATAGCACCACGCCGGGGCGCCACGGCGGGCGACTGGCGTCCAGCCAGTTGCGCTGGCTGGACGCCCAGCTCGCGGCGCGCCCGCAGGCGCCGACGCTCCTGATTCTGCATCACCCGCCCTTTATCAGCGGCATCGGCCATATGGATCGCGAGCCGTTTCTCAACGCGGCGGCCTTGCACGAGGTCATCGCCGCGCATCCCCAGGTGGAGCGCCTGCTCTGCGGGCACCTGCATCGCTCGATGCAGCGACGTTTCGCCGGCAGCCTTTGCTGCGTGTGCCCGGGCGTGTCCCACCAGATCGTGCTGGATCTACAGGCCGATGCGCCGGCGCATTTCAATCTGGAACCGCCGGGTTATCTGCTGCACCACTGGCAGGGCGAACAGGGGTTGGTGACGCACAGCGGGGTGTTTGGCCGGTATCCCGGGCCTTATCCCTTCTATGACGACAATGGTCTGATCGATTGAGGCAGTGCCAGGCTGCAATCCGGGGCTGGAGCCATGGATTCCCGGATTGCATCCGGGCTACGGGCTTCGCGAGCAGAGCTCGCTCCTACAGGTTTCGCGCATGCCGGCTTCAACTGCTGGCTTGTGCCTGGGCCGCCACGGCGGCGTCGGTCATGTCGTAGATCACCAGGCACACATGCTCCACCGGCTGGCCGGCCAGCGGCAGCAGGGTGACGTTCTGGTACATGAAATCGGCCTGGCCGGTGATCGGCTGGTAGCTCTTGAAGCGCATCAGGTAGGGGCGTTGCTGCCACAGGCTGAAGGCGCGGGTGCCCAGTTGCACCACGCTTTCCACCTTGCGCTCCAGCCAGGGCCGGTCGATGTCCGGGAACAGCTCGAACAGCGAGCGCCCCTGTACCTGATCCGGCCCCAGCCCGGAGTGGTTCTCCATGAAGGCGTTCCACACCTCGACGCGGTACTGGCGGTCGAGCACCACCACGCCGACATCGATGCACTGCACGATGTCCAGCAGCCAGTGGACTTCCTTGATATCGATCTGCGCGGGCATCGCCTCACTCCATCAGGTAGCCGATCTTGCCGGTCAGGCGTTTGATCGAGTCTTCGGTGAACAACAGCAACAGGTCGAAGTGGATGGCGTGGCCTTCCAGGCTGTAGCTGATTTCCACGGCCAGGGTCTTGCGCCAGCGTTGCTTGTTGACCTGGATGAGCTGGTCGAGGCTGGCATGCTGGCCGAGCAGTTGCGGGTGGCCCTGGGAGAAGCGCAGGTCGAGCTGCTCGGCAACACCGGCCAGGCAGGCGCCGGTGATGATGCTGGCCAGGTCCAGAAGCATCTCCGAGGTTTCCGCCTCGCTCTTAGGCTGCCAGCCGAGCAGGCGCGCCATGTCGTTGACTTCCGAATCATGGAACAGCAGCAGCGCCTCGCCAGCGATGGCCTCGCCGATAAAACCCTGGCAGATGGCGCTGAAACGCTCGCCACGCTGGGCGTCCATCAGGGTCATGTGCAGCTCGCTGACCTCGAAGATGTTCACCTGCGGCACGGGAAGCTGCACGAACACCCCGAGCACCTTGGCTAGCAGCGCGGCGGCGCGGCCCATGGCGACGTTGGTCACCTCGCGCAGGGCGTCACGGAAGCTCACCTTGAGCTCGGCCAGGGCCTGCGTCTGTGCCTCAACCTCGGCCTGTGGGCCGGTCTGCGGGTTGAACAGGCCCAGTTCCATCAGGGTCTGGCGCAGGATCTCGGGGTCGGCAGGTTTCTTGATGAAGGCCAGGGCGCCCAGCTCGCGCACGCGGCGCACGGCTTCGTCCTGCACATCGCCGGAAACCACTATCACCTTGGAACTCAGCCCCTCGGCACGCAGGGCGGCCAGGGTCTGGTAGCCGTCCAGTACCGGCATGGTCAGATCGAGCAGCATGACCTGGCCCAGGCCCTGACGGATCAGCGCCAAGGCCTCCTCGCCATTGCTCGCCTGGCTGAGGGTGACCGGCCACTCGGCCGGCAGCGCGCGGATCAATTGCTTGCGCGCCATGTTGGAGTCGTCGCAGACCAGCAGCGGAATCACGGTGGGGGATTACCTGTGTGAAGAAGCGCTGGATTTGAGCATAGCTGCATGCCGTGGCGTGTCACAGCGCTTTTTCACAGGTAGCCCGGATGAAATCCGGGGAAAGTCGCCCCATGCCCCGGATTGCATCCGGGCTACAGTTCGTAGGGTGCGCTGCGCGCACCAGCTTCGCCGCATTACCCGGTGCCGCCTGTGGCTTCGGTGCGCACGGCGCACCCTACCGAGGGGCCCTCGTCGTGTAGATCGCTACCGCAGCCACTTCATTATCCCCTGCGCCGCCACCCGGCCACTGGCGAAGCAGGCGGTGAGCAGGTAGCCGCCGGTGGGCGCGTCCCAGACTACTGCTGCCAGTTCGTAGGGTGCGCTGCGCGCACCAGCTTCGCCGCATTACCCGGTGCCGCCTGTGGTTTCGGTGCGCACGGCGCACCCTACCGAGGGGCCCTCATCGTGTAGATCGCTAGCGCAGCCACTTCATTATCCCCTGCGCCGCCACCCGGCCGCTGGCGAAGCAGGCGGTGAGCAGGTAGCCGCCGGTGGGAGCTTCCCAGTCGAGCATTTCGCCAGCGCAGAACACGCCAGGCAGGGCCTTGAGCATCAGGCCGTCATCCAGCGCCGCGAAGGATACGCCGCCGGCGCTGCTGATGGCTTCGTCCAGCGGTCGGCTGCGCAACAGGGTGATCGGCAGTGCCTTGATCCAGGGCCCCAGCGCGGCCGGATCGACGAAGGCCTCAGCCGGCGCCAGCTCGCGCAGCAGGGCGGCTTTCACGCCGTCGAGGCCGGCCTGACGGTGCAGGTGCTTGGCCATCGAGTGTTTGCCACGCGGTTTGGCCAGCGCCTGCTGCAGCCTGGCCAAGGGCATCTGCGGCAACAGATCGAGGTGAATCAGCGCCTGTCCCTCGGTCTCGATGGCGCGGCGGATATCGGCGGAAAAGGCATACACCAGGCTACCTTCGATGCCGCCAGCCGTCAGCACGAACTCGCCGATACGGCCAGGCTGATCGGGCAGAGCGAGGGCGACGTTCTTCAGTGGCGCACCGGCGAACTTTTCACGCAGATATTCGCTCCAGCCGGCCACCTCGAAGCCGCAGTTGCTCGGCTTGAGCGCCGCCACCTCGATGCCGCGTGCCTGCAACAGCGGCACCCAGGCGCCATCGGAGCCCAGCCGTGCCCAACTGCCGCCGCCCAGAGCCAGCAGGCAGGCGTCGGCGGCCACGGCCTGCTCGCCATCGGGGCCGGCGATACGCAGGCTGCCATCGGTGTTCCAGCCCAGCCAGCGGCTGCGGGTATGGATCAGTACCCCCAGCTCGCGCAGGCGCCGTAGCCAGGCGCGCAGCAGCGGTGCGGCCTTCATGTCACTGGGAAATACCCGGCCCGAGGTGCCGACGAAGGTGTCGATGCCCAGGCCATGAATCCATTCACGCAAGGCGTCGGCGTCGAACTCGCGCAGCAGCGCCGCGACCTCGGCCTGGCGCTCGCCATAGCGGCTGACGAAGGCATCCTTGGGCTCGGAGTGGGTGATGTTCATGCCACCGACGCCGGCCAGCAGGAACTTGCGCCCCACCGAGGGCATGGCGTCGAACAGTTCCACGCGCACGCCACCCCGGGCCAGCACTTCGGCGGCCATCAGCCCGGCAGGGCCGCCGCCGATGATGGTGACGTGATAAGCGTTGGGTGAAGTGCGTGTGATCATGGCGGCGGAACGGTTCGAGAAAGGCTGCGCATTCTACCCGAGTGCCTTGCGGCCTTGTCATTTGCCCCGGGTTGGGGCAGGTTCAGCTCGAACCTTTTCGGCTGGAGCCCGTTATGTCCCAGATCTGCCCCGACATCGATCCCGATGGCCTGATCGAATATTCGGTGGTCTACACCGACCGCTCGCTGAACCATATGTCGCAGTCCTTCCAGGGCGTGATGCGCGAGATTTCCACCACCCTGAAGCAGGTGTACAACGCCCATGCCGTGGCGGTGGTGCCGGGCAGTGGCACCTATGGCATGGAGGCAGTGGCGCGGCAGTTGGCCACCGAACAGAAGTGCCTGGTGCTGCGCAACGGCTGGTTCAGCTACCGCTGGACACAGATCTTCGACATGGGCCGGATTCCCGCCGAGGCGCGCGTGCTCAAGGCGCGCCCGGTTGGCGAAGGCCCGCAGGCGGCCTTCGCCCCGGCACCGCTGGACGAGGTGCTGGCCACCATTGCCGCCGAGAAGCCGCAGGTGGTGTTTGCCCCGCATGTGGAAACCTCCTCGGGCATGATCCTGCCGGACGACTACCTGCGCGCGGTGAGCGACGCGGTGCACGCCGTTGGCGGCCTGTTCGTGCTCGACTGCATCGCCTCTGGCACCCTCTGGGTGGACATGCAGGCCTGTGGCATCGATGTGCTCATCAGCGCCCCGCAGAAGGGCTGGAGCGCGTCGCCGTGCTGCGCCCTGGTGATGCTCAGCGAGGCGGCCCAGGCGCGCGTCGAGGCGACCCAGAGCAGCAGTTTCGCCTGCGACCTGAAGAAGTGGCTGCAGATCATGCAGGCCTACGAGCAGGGCGGCCATGCCTACCATGCCACCATGCCCAGCGACGCCCTGGCGCGCTTTCGCGATGCCATGCTGGAGGCCAAGGCCATCGGCTTCGCCAAGGTACGCGAGCAGCAGCAGGAACTCGGCGAGCGGGTGCGCGCCCTGCTGGCCGCACGCGGCTTCAAGAGCGTCGCGGCCAAGGGCTTCGAGGCGCCGGGGGTGGTGGTCTGCTACACCGACGACGGGCAGATCAAGACCGGCGCCAAGTTCGCCGCCGTCGGCCTGCAGATCGCCGCCGGCGTGCCGCTGCAATGCGACGAACCGGCGGACTTCCAGACCTTCCGCCTCGGCCTGTTCGGGCTGGATAAGCTGGGCCATATCGAGCGCACGGTGAAGACCCTGGAGCAGGCGTTGGACAAGGTGCAGAGCTGATCCTCAGCCATGCTTCACCGCTTGCAGGCTGTAGCTCAGCGGCAGGCGCTCGGGCCTCTCGCGCAGGCGCCATTCACCGTCGGTGCCTGGCTGCATCTGCCCGGGCAGGGCTTCCCAGGGCAGGCAGTCGTGTTCTTCCAGCGCGGTGAGCTGCATGCCCTGTTGCAGCAGCGCAGTGATGATCTCACCCAAGCCGTGGTTCCATTCGTGGGTGACGCTGGCGGTGAGCGTCGCATCGGTTTGCACGTAGCTCTGCTCGTCGTTCCAGACCAGTGGCTCGGCCTGCTCGAAATAGGGGTGGGCGATGCGCAGGTCGTGCTCGCATTCCTCATCCAGGGCCATCAGGATCGGGTGGGCCTCGCGTAGAAACAGGCGCCCACCTGGCTTGAGCAGGGCGGCGACGGTGCGTGCCCAGTCGTCGATACGCGGCAGCCAGTTGAGCGCGCCGATGCTGGTGTAGATCAGGTCGTATCGCTGTTCTCCCAACACCTGTACGGCCTGGTCAACCGAGGCTTCGACGAAGCGCATGTGCTGCTGGCAGGCCTCGGCCAGGTGGCGTGCCTGTTCCAGCGAGGCGCTGGAGAAGTCCAGGCCGGTCATCCTGGCGCCCAGGCGCGCCAGTGAGAGGGTGTCGGTACCGATATGGCATTGCAGATGGAGTGCCTCCAGCCCTCGGATATCGCCGAGGCGCGGCAGATCGAAGCGCACCACATCGGAGAGGTGCTCGGCCGAGTCGATGAAGCGCTGTACCTGATAGTCGGGGGAGGCAGCGTGCAGCGCGGCGCGCTCGTTCCAGTTGGCCTTGTTCAGCTCGAATGATTCGTCCATGAGGCTGTTGCTTCCAGGAGGGGGCGACGCGCGATTATGACGAAGCGCTGGGCGTGCTCGTCAACTCAGGCCTCGTGCCGCCCATACCTTCGCCGCGCTGTGATGGAGGATGCCGTGGCGGCGGGCGAGGGCGGCGTGATCCTTGGAGTAGCCGCCGCCGATCACCCCCAGCACCGGGATGTCGCGGCCCAGACAGTGCTGCAGCACGGCTTCGTCACGTGCGGCCAGGCCGGCGTCGGTCAGTTGCAGATAACCCAGAGCGTCGTCCTTGTGCACGTCGACACCGGCGTCGTAAAGCAGCAGATCCGGCTGGTAGATCGGCAGCAGGTAGTTCAGGGTGTCGTCCACCACCTTGAGGTAATCGGCGTCGCCCATTCCCCGTGGCAGGGGGATGTCCCAGTCGCTCTGCGCCTTGCGCGCCGGGAAGTTCTGCTCGCAGTGCAGCGACACGGTAATGGCATCCGGCTCGTTTTCCAGCAGGCGTGCGGTGCCGTCGCCCTGGTGTACGTCGCAGTCGAAGATCAGCACGCGCTGCACGCGACCGGCCGCTAGCAGGTAACGGGCGATCACCGCCAGGTCGTTAAAGATGCAGAAGCCGGAGGGAAAGTCGTAGTGCGCATGGTGCGTGCCGCCGGCCAGGTGGCAGGCCAGGCCGTGGCGCAGGGCCAGTTCGGCGGTGAGCAGCGAGCCGCCCACGGCGCGCACCGTGCGCCGCGCCAGCGCCTCGCTCCAGGGCAGGCCGAGGCGGCGCTGCTCTTCTTGGGACAGCTCGCCCGACATGTAGCGGGCGATGTAGTCCGGGCAGTGGGCCAGGGCGAGAATCTCCATTGGACACAGTTCGGGGCGTTGCAGCTCGGCATCGGTGGTCAGGCCGCTGTCCACCAGGTGGTCGCGCAGCAGGCGGAATTTCTCCATGGGGAAGCGATGCCCGGCGGGGAAGGGCGGGCTGTAATCCTCGTGGTAGACCAGCGGTAGGGGCATAGGAACTGTATTCATCGATTCGACAACGCCCTATGGTCGCAGCCAATCGAGGCAATCACCAGGGCGTCGCCTTTTCGCCGGGCAATCACTGGCGCTGCAGCGTTGGACGTCCTGCAGCGACGGAAGAAAAAGCTTCTTCGCGGAATCATGGGGAAGTCGGGATTGATATCGGACTGGCAAGTTTGTGTGTTGTTTTCGGTGTTCAAGCTGCTTATCGGCGTTCTGCTGATGTCCCCTGTTTCGCCCCCCGGCGACCTTCTTTTGTCAAACGCCACAAAAGAAGGCAAAAAGGCTTGGCCCCGCCATCCG
>NZ_JBQLIX010000022.1:0-86986 GCF_052156495.1 Pseudomonas sp. NCHU5216
AGCTTGCAGCTTGCAGCTTGCAGCTTGCAGCTTGCAGCTTGCAGCTTGCAGCTTGCAGCTTGCAGCTTGCAGCTTGCAGCTTGCCTGCCGCTTGCGTACAATCGCGCACCCTGAACTTCCCCCTGGGCATTTCCCTGCCTTACGCAATTGCAAGGGTGTCACTTCCGGCCCCGAGCAGCCATGCCAGCCAATAATCATGCTTCTAAAGCGCTGGGTGAGCAGGATCAACGGAGATTTACCATGTACGCAGTAATTGTTACCGGTGGCAAGCAATACAAGGTTGCCGAAGGCGAGTTCCTGAAAGTCGAGAAACTCGAAGTCGCCACCGGTGAAGCCATCACCTTCGATCGCGTTCTGCTGGTTGCCAATGGCGACGACGTCAAGATCGGCGCCCCGGTCGTAGACGGTGCCAAAGTGGTCGCCGAAGTCGTTTCGCAAGGCCGTCACGACAAGGTTCGCATCATCAAGTTCCGCCGTCGTAAGCACCACATGAAGCGTCAGGGCCACCGTCAGTGGTTCACTGAGATCAAAATCACCGGCATCCAGGCCTGATTCGTCGGCCCCGATCCCTTTATAGGAGTATTGACTCATGGCACACAAAAAAGCTGGCGGTTCTACCCGTAACGGCCGCGATTCCGAAAGTAAACGCCTTGGCGTGAAGATGTACGGTGGTCAGGTCATCAAGGCCGGCAACATCATCGTGCGTCAGCGCGGCACCCAGTTCCATGCCGGCGTCGGCGTGGGCATGGGCAAGGATCACACCCTCTTCGCCAAAGTCGAAGGCGTGATCAAGTTCGAAGTGAAGGGCGCTTTCGGCCGTCGCTACGTGAGCGTCGTTCAGGCCTAATCGCCTACGCGCTGGAAAAGCCCTGTCCGTAGGACGGGGCTTTTTTATTGGCCCGCCATCTGACCGCCAGGGATGGCGGAAATGCCGGTTTTGCAGGAGCAAAAACCGGCCTTGGCGGCAACCCTGCGGGCCGTCGCAGGCGACGTTAAAAAACGCTCCAGGCGTTTTTTTCGTTTGTGTATCTTTGGTGCGCTTGCCCAATCCGCTAGTTCTGGATGATTCGGCAAGCGTTCCCCCAGCCCGCTGATGACGCGGGAGGCAGACTGATGAAATTCGTCGACGAAGTATCGATATTTGTAAAAGCCGGTGACGGCGGTAACGGCATGATGAGCTTCCGCCGCGAGAAGTTCATCGAGAAGGGTGGCCCCAACGGGGGCGATGGTGGCGACGGCGGCTCGGTGTTTCTCGAGGCCGACGAGAACCTCAACACCCTGATCGACTACCGCTACACCCGCAAATTCTTCGCCCAGAACGGCGAGAAAGGCGGCAGCACCGATTGCACTGGGGCCAAGGGTGAGGATCTGATCCTGCCGGTGCCGGTGGGCACCACGGTGATCGACGTCGCCACCCAGGAGGTCATCGGTGATCTGGTCAAGCCCGGTCAGCGTCTGATGGTCGCCCAGGGCGGCTGGCACGGCCTGGGCAACACCCGCTTCAAGTCCAGCACCAACCGCGCGCCACGGCAGACCACGCCGGGCAAGCCGGGGGATCAGCGTGATCTCAAGCTGGAGCTGAAGGTGCTGGCCGACGTCGGCCTGCTGGGCTTGCCCAATGCTGGCAAGAGCACCTTCATCCGTGCTGTGTCGGCGGCCAAGCCGAAGGTGGCCGATTACCCCTTCACCACCCTGGTGCCGAACCTGGGCGTGGTCAGCGTCGACCGCTTCAAGAGCTTCGTCGTCGCCGACATTCCCGGCCTGATCGAAGGCGCATCGGAAGGTGCTGGCCTGGGTATTCGCTTCCTCAAGCACCTGGCGCGTACCCGCCTGCTGCTGCACCTGGTGGACATGGCGCCGCTGGACGAGAGCGATCCGGCCGAAGCCGCACAGGTGATCATCGAAGAGCTGGCGCGTTTCAGCCCGGCGCTGGCCGAGCGGGATCGCTGGCTGGTGCTGAACAAGATGGATCAGATTCCCGAAGAAGAGCGCGAGGCGCGCAAGGCCGATATCGTCGCCCGCTTGAATTGGCAAGGTCCGGTGTACGTGGTGTCGGCCATCAGCCGCGACGGCACCGAGCGTATCTGCCGCGACATCATGCATTACCTGGAAGTGCGCGGTGAGCGCATCGCCGAGGATCCGCTCTTCGCCGAGCAGTTGGCCGAGCTGGATCAGCGCATTGAGGACGAGGCACGGGCCCGTCTGCAGGCCATGGATGATCAGCGAGCGTTGCGTAAATCGGGTGTGCGCAGTGTCGATGATATCGACGAGGACGACGACTTCTTCGATGATGAAGACGACGACGGCCCGGAAATCATCTACGTCCGGGATTAAGCAAATTTCCAACGCCGCTTAATTGCGGCGTTTTTGTAGGTGGGTTGGAACCCATCGTTTTCTGGCTAAGGTTGGAAGATCATGCGTGACAAGGTGACCGGCGCGAAGCGCTGGGTGGTGAAGATCGGCAGTGCGCTGCTGACCGCCGATGGGCGTGGCCTGGATCGTGCCGCCATGGCGGTGTGGGTCAGGCAGATGGTCGCACTGCGCGAGCAGGGCGTGGAGCTGGTGCTGGTGTCCTCCGGCGCGGTGGCGGCCGGCATGAGCCGCCTGGGCTGGACTAACCGACCGAGTGCAATGCACGAGCTGCAGGCCGCTGCCGCCATCGGCCAGATGGCTCTGGTGCAGGCCTGGGAATCGAGCTTCGCCGAGCACAACCGGCGTACCGCGCAGATTCTCCTGACTCACGATGACCTGTCCGACCGCAAGCGCTACCTCAACGCGCGCAGCACCTTGCGCACCCTGGTCAATCTCGACGTGATCCCGGTGATCAACGAGAACGACACCGTGGTCACCGACGAAATCCGTTTCGGCGACAACGATACCCTGGCCGCACTGGTGGCCAACCTGGTGGAAGCCGACCTGCTGGTGATCCTTACCGACCGCGACGGCATGTACAACGCCGACCCGCGCCACCATCCCGATGCCGAGCTGATTTCCGAAGCGCGCGCCGACGACCCGGCGCTGGACGCCGTGGCCGGAGGCGTGGGTGGTGCCCTGGGCCGTGGCGGCATGCAGACCAAGCTGCGCGCCTCACGCTTGGCGGCACGCTCCGGTGCGCATACGGTGATAGTCGGCGGTGCCATCGAACAGGTGCTGGCGCGGCTCAAGGCTGGCGAGCGCCTGGGCACCTTGCTGGCGCCCGAGCGTGGCCTGCTGGCGGCGCGCAAACAGTGGCTGGCCGGCCATCTGCAGACCCGTGGCACCCTGGTGCTGGACGCCGGTGCGGTCAAGGCGCTCAAGCAGGATCACAAGAGCCTGCTGCCGGTGGGTGTGAAAGCCGTGCAGGGCAGCTTCCGCCGTGGCGAGATGGTGGTCTGCGTCGATCAGCAGGGCCGTGAGATCGCCCGTGGCCTGGCCAACTACAGCGCACTGGAGTCGCAGAAGATCATCGGTCAATCGTCCGATGCCATCGAGAAATTGCTGGGCTATGTGGATGAGCCCGAGCTGGTGCATCGGGATAACCTGATCCTGGTCTGATTATTTTCAAGCGGAGGAGCCTGAGATGCGTCTGTTCAAGGGATGTGTGCTGAGCCTGCTGGTGCTGCCCAGCCTGGCGCTGGCCGAGACCATCGGCGAGGTGTCGACGGTATTCAAGTGGCTGGGGCCGAACGACAAGATCGTCGTCGAGGCCTTCGACGATCCCAAGGTCGAGGGCGTGACCTGCTACCTGTCGCGGGCCAAGACCGGCGGGGTGAAGGGCGGCTTGGGCCTGGCCGAAGATCGCGCCGAGGCTTCCATCGCCTGCCGCCAGGTTGGCCCCATCGCCTTCAAGGGCAAGCTTGAGGATGGCGAAGAGGTGTTCAAGGAGCGCACCTCGCTGGTGTTCAAGACCATGCAGGTGGTGCGCTTCTTCGATCAGAAACGCAATACCCTGGTGTATCTGGTCTACAGCGACCGGGTGATCGAAGGCAGCCCGCAGAACGCGGTGACCGCCATCCCGATCCTGCCTTGGGGCAAGCCCTGATGCGCTTGTAGTAGCCGTAGGGTGCGCTGTGCGCACCAGTGCGGGCATGGGACGGGCGCACTCTACGTCTAAATAAAAAACCGCCCCGAAGGGCGGTTTTTTCATGCGGGCCGATCAGGCGCTGGGCACGTCCAACTGCAGGCGCTGGTTCGATTGTGCCTGCACTTCACGGTAACGCTCGGCGTCCTTGGCCAGGACGTCGGCCAGGGCCGGGAAGATCTCGTCCAGCTTGCTCGTCCAGCTTTCGCTCTTGGCCTGCTGCGGGAAGCAGCGATGGATCAGGTCGAGCATGATCGACACGGTCACCGAGGCACCCGGTGAGGCGCCGAGCAGGGCAGCGATGCTGCCGTCCGCGGCGGCCACCAGCTCGGTGCCGAACTGCAGGATGCCGCCTTTCTTCGGATCCTTCTTGATGATCTGCACGCGCTGACCGGCCACTTCCAGACGCCAGTCCTCGGCCTTGGCCTCGGGGTAGAAGCCGCGCAGGGTTTCCAGGCGCTTGGCTTCGGACTGCATCACTTCCTTGATCAGGTAGCGGGTCAAGTCCATGTTGTCGCGCGCCACCGCCAGCATCGGGCCGAGGTTGTTGGGGCGTACCGACAGCGGCAGATCCATGAACGAACCGTGCTTGAGGAACTTGGTGGTGAAGCCGGCGTAGGGGCCGAACAGCAGGGATTTCTTGCCGTCGACCACGCGGGTGTCGAGGTGCGGCACGGACATGGGCGGCGAGCCCACGGCGGCCTGGCTGTAGACCTTGGCCTGGTGCTGCTTGACGATTTCCGGGTTGTCGCAGCGCAGCCATTGGCCGCTCACCGGGAAGCCGCCGAAGCCCTTGCCTTCCGGAATACCGGAGAGCTGCAGCAACGGCAGCGCACCGCCACCAGCGCCGAGGAAGACGAAGCGGCTCTTGAGCTTGCGCGTGGCGCCGGAGCGGGTGTCCTTGATGTCCACCAGCCAGCCGTCGCCGTCACGCTCGAGGTCGGTGACCTTCTGATTGCAGGTGACCTTGGCATTGGGCAGGGTGGTCAGGTAGTCGAGCATCTGCTCGGTGACTGCGCCGAAGTTGACGTCGGTGCCGGCTTCCACGCGAGTCATGGCCAGCGGCTCGCTGGGGTCGCGGCCAGGCAGCAGCAGCGGCGTCCAGGCGTCGATGGTGGCGCGATCCTCGGTGTATTCCATGTGCTCGAAGGCATGGTGCTGACGCAGTGCCTCGAAGCGCTTCTTGAGGAAGGCGATACCCTTGTTGCCACGCACGAAGCTCATGTGCGGCACTGGGTTGATGAAGGATTTCGGCGAGTGGATCGCGCCTTTCTCCACCAGGTAGGCCCAGAACTGCTTGGATTCCTCGAACTGGGTGTTGATGGTCACCGACTTCTTGATGTCGATGCTGCCATCGGCGCCTTCCGGGGTGTAGTTCAGTTCGCACAGGGCGGCATGACCGGTACCTGCGTTGTTCCAGGGGTTGGAGCTTTCCACCGCGCCAGACTCGCGCAGCTCCAGCACCTCCAGGGTGAGACCGGGATCGAGCTCCTTGAGCAGCACGCCCAGGGTCGCACTCATGATGCCGGCGCCAACCAGCACCACATCTACGCTTTGGTAATCGTTATGCGCCATTAACCTCTCTCCAAGAAATACTGCACCAGATGGGCCGGCCTACTGGCCTGCCGTGGCATGCCGTGGGCTCAGGCGCTAGGCCTGGCCAAGTGATGGGGAGGGTCAAGGCTCATTTCAACAGACGCACGTTCGTTCATGTCTTCGCCACACTCTTGTGAAGTTGTTAAACCCGTTTTATCGCGTTCTTTTGGAACGGCGAACCTCAAAAGCTCGTCAGCTCCGGCCTGTTTCAGCCTGCGCATCCTGAGTTCGCACAGGTGCAGGCGCTATAGGTGGGGGGCTGAGAGCGGCTACCGGATGGCAGCTCGAAGTGGGCGACTCTCTGAGAGGGGAAGCCGAGAATGTTGCATCGGCGGGATGCTGCGGCCCGATCAGGAGGCGTCCTTATAATCGGGGCGTGATTATAGCGATGAATGAAGCGAAATTGAGCGTCCAGCGTGACTTTTATTCTCGATTCGGTCAGGCGGCCAGCGGGCTGGCGGCTCGCGCCTGCCGGCTGGCGGGCATCAGGCGAGCGCTGGCAGGCAGCGTGCTGCCGAGCCAGGACATGCGTGATTCGCTGACTTCCACCCAGCGACCGCCTTCTGGCGATTGCTCGCACTGACGCAAGGCGCGGCAGATGCCTTGCGCATCCAGCAGGGCGAAGTGGCGCAGGGGCTTGCGTGGGTTGAACAGGCGGCGCAGGGACAGCATGGCGAACATCCTGAATAATGGCTGTCCGCATTTTATGCCGGAGGTGGGTGACAGCCTGATGACAGGAACCGCCATGTGCGCTGGGTGGTCGGATGCTGCGCGCATGGCTGTTGGCACCCGCCCCCTGTGGGTATACTGCCTGCCACTTTCTTGCCACCCCTCTCGGAGAGATCGAGCATGCTGCATCGTGCGTTGTTCGCCCTGCTTGCCGCCGCCAGCCTGACCCTGGCCGGTTGTGCCCTCAGCCCTCAGCAACTCACCCCGCAACCCAAGCTCACCAGTTCGCTGACCCCGGTCGGTCAAGGGCAGCCGGTGGTGGTACGGGTGGTCGATGGTCGTTCCTCGCCGGTGCTCGGCACCCGTGGCGGCCTGTATCCGGAAACCAGTGCCATCAGCGTCAGTAGCGAGCACGTGCTGCCGAAACTGCAGGCCGAGGCCGAGGCAGCGGTACGTCTGCTTGGCTTCACCCCATCGCCCAATGCCTACAACGCCCCGCAACTGACCATCACCCTGGCCGATCTCAAGTACCAGTCGCCCAAGGAGGGGTTGTACGTGACCGAGGCCGATATCTCTGCCTCCATCCGTGCTGACGTACAGAACGCCACCCGTCGCTATACCGGCCGTTACGGGGCGTCGCTCAACCAGCGTTTCGGTACGGCGCCGAACCAGCAGACCAACACCAAGCTGGTCAGCGACGTGCTCAGCGATGCGCTGACCCGCGCCTTCAAGGATCCGACCATCGGGCAGATTCTGTCTCAATAACAGCGCGCAGAAACGCAAACGCCCCGCATCGCGGGGCGTTTTCATTTGCGCGTTTTGCGGGCAGGGCTATCAGGCCGCTTCCTGATACATCTCAGGCAGGCTCATGCCGGTGCGGTTGTCGATGTCCGGCAGGTCATAGTGTTCATGACCGCCCAGGGCGCAATACACCAGCCAGTGCTGGTCTTGTACGTTGAAAGACAGTTCGTCGACCACGGCTTCCACTTCATCCAGCGAGTCGATCAGGTAATCACGATCCATAGGTTGCGGGTTGAGCATGGTGGTGTCCTCCTGGGACGTTGAGGTGCGCTTGGGCACGGTCATGACTGTTGAGTCACTTCAAGTGATTCAAACCCTAGGCCAGTCTCATGACGGTTTTCAGACGAATTGGTGATAGCCGCTTACGTTCGTCGGAAAGGATCTATCTAAAAGCGGCTTTTCAGTAGACTGCGTGACGTTTTGCGCCGCTGTACGGAAGGGGCCTTGGTGCCCGTTGCATGCGGAATTTCCCCGTTTTGGTGCGCCTGAGCCGTGGTTGCACCGATGTAGTCATCGAGGTTTAGTGGCATGTCTCTACAGGCCTTCTGGGCGTTGTTGCTCGCTTATCCCGCCATGGCAATCAATGGCCTGGCGCTGTTCTTCGCAGTGGCCGGCGGCTGGCTGTGGATGATGACCCGCCTGCGCGAACAACGCAGTCTGGCGCGCCTGCTGACCGAGGGTGACGAGCAGGAGGTGGGTGATGGCTTCGATGCGCGCACCCAGCGCATCAATCGCTTCTTCTACCAGTTCGGTGCGTCGTGCCTGGCGGGCGCGCTGTTGCTGTCGTGGTACAGCACGCGCTTGTGATCCGGCGAGCCTGACGAAGAACGGCAGCCCTCGGGCTGCCGTTCTGCGTTTGCGCCAGTCGTCAGAGAGGCAGGCCGGCCTTGATCCGGTACTGATTACGCACCGGATTGGCGTACTGCAGGATCAGGTAGGGTTTTTCCTCTGCGCTGCAGGCGGCCAGGCGCTTGCGCCATTCGGCCTCTGCTTCGGCCAGTTCGGCGGCGCCGAACAGCTCGCGGGCCTCGGGTACGTTCAGCGCGGGGTCGCGCTCCTGCCACATGGCGTAGGCCAGGTAGTGCACCGGGAACAGGCGGTAGTGGCCGAGAATCCGCCGATCCATCTCCTGGGCCAGTTGCTTGCTGTCCTCGAAGCCTGTCACCGGCGCGCCGAAGTGCAGGTGCACACGGCCCTTGTAGCCGGTGATGCCGAGGGCGATGCTGGCGTCGTCCTCGCCCGGAGCCTTGGTGTAGCTGCCGGTGGCGGCACGGATGCACAGCTCACGCGCCTTGGCCTGGTCGCAGGGGTCGTACTCGTAGCTGATCGAAACCGGGATCAGGTTGAGCGAGTCGATGACCTCGGCGAACGGCGCCTCCTTGCGGCTCATATGGAACATCTTGAGGATGGCCGAGTCGGTGCGGTCGTCACCGTCCTTGGCACGGCCTTCGGCCTGGGCGATCCAGATCGACTCGCCATCTTCGAGAATCGAGTGATTGATATAGGCCGAGAGCAACTGGTACGCCGCCAGCTTCTCGCGGCGGTTGCTGATCGAGCGATGCACGATGAAGCTCTTGTTCAGGCGCATCAGGTCACTGACGAAGGGGCGCTGCAGCAGGTTGTCGCCGATGGCGATGCGGGGTGTCTGCAGGCCGGCATGGTAGACGGCGTAGTTGACGAAGGCCGGATCCATGACGATGTCACGGTGGTTGGCCAGGTACAGATAGGGCTTGCCTGCCTGCAGGCCGTCCAGCCCGGAATAGGTGATGCCGTCGGTGGCCTGCTCGATGCTGCGGTCGAGGTAGGGCTCGATCTTCTCCTGCAGCTTGCGCACCGAGTCGATCCCGGCCAGCTCGGTGCGCAGGCGTGCGGCGATCAGCGGCTTGAGCAGCCAGCCCAGCGGCCCGGCCAGGCGGGGGAAACGGAAACGGGTGAGGGTACCGAGAAACGCCGGGTCGGCGAGCAGGCGCGCCAGTACGGGGCGCACTTCGTCATCGGCATAAGGTCGGATGGCATCGAATACGCCCATCATGCTCTCTTGTTCTGGAACGGCTATGGTTAGAAGGTGTGCAAGCCTGCCAGGCAGGATCAGCAATAGACCGGCGATTATAGCGCCAAGTCACAAGGAGGCCGCGATGCTGGAAACCGAGGCCTATACCTGCCCTTACTGTGGGGAGCCGGTGGAGACGGTGCTCGACCTGTCTGCCGGTGATCAGGCCTACATCGAGGATTGCCCGGTGTGCTGCCGGCCCATCGAGTTCGAGTTGCGTACCGACGGTGAATACTGGACGCTGGACGTGCGCGCGGAGAATGACTGATGCAGCGAATCTACGAGCCGGAAAATCTGCTGGAAGCCCAACTGCTGGTGGACATGCTGGCCAGCGAGGGCGTGGCCGCGCATCTGCTCGGCGAGCACCTGGCTGGGGCGGTCGGGGAGTTGCCGGCCTGTGGGCTGCTGGGGTTGATGGTCGCTGATGCCGAGGCCGAGCGGGCGCGTGCGCTGATCGCCGAGTACAATGCCGCGCAGCCTTTGCCCGGCGACGAGCCGGAGTCGTTCCAGGGCGTGTTGCTGTGCTGATACGCCCTCTGTCTGTCGAGCCCTCTCATGTGTGGACGTTACGCCCTGTTTCGCTGGTCGCCGGCCTTCGCCGCGCTGCCCGGCTTTCCCGATGATCAGCAACCGCACTGGAATCTGGCGCCTGGCAGTCAGGTGCTGATGCTGCGTGCCGGCAAGGATGGGCAGGAAGTGGCGCGCGGGCGTTGGGGGCTGACGCCGGCCTGGCTCGAGGATCTGTCGAAGAGCCCGGCACATGCGCGGGCCGAGAGCCTGGCCAGCCAGCCGATGTTCCGCGAAGCGTTTCGCGAGCGCCGTTGCCTGATTCCGGCCAATGGTTTCTACGAGTGGCGCGGGGCGGGGCGCAAGCGGCCTTACTGGGTCACCAGCGAGGCGTCGATCCTGTATTTCGCTGGGCTGTGGGAACGTTACCCGGTGACCGGGCACGAATACCTGAGCCTGGCGCTGGTCACCTGTGCGGCGGCTTCGCAACGCCGCCCGCTGATCCTCAGCAACGAGGAGCAGGCGCTGTGGCTGGATCCGCAGGCTTCGCCACAGGCGCTGCAAGCGCTGTTGAACAGGCCGCCAGGCGTGCTGCGCGAGCGCGCCCTGGCCACCCTGGTCAACGACCCCAAGCTGGATGCGCCGGAGTGCCTGACGCCCGCCTGAACCCGCGGCGAGCTAGACCCTGAACTGGTTGATCAGGCGGCGCTGCTGTTCGGCTAGCTTGGTCAGCTCGCTGCTGGCCTGGCTGGCTTCGTCGGCGCCGCAGGCCACCTCGTTGGCGACCTGGCCGATATTGCTCACGTTGCGGTTGATGTCTTCGGCCACGGCGCTTTGTTCCTCGGCGGCGCTGGCGATCTGGTTGTTCATGTCGTTGATCACCGACACGGCCTGGGTGATGGCTTCAAGCGAGGTGGCGGCCTGGTTGGCGCGCTCGACGCTGTCGTCGGTTCTATCCTGGCTCTGCTCCATGACCTTGACCACTTCACGGGTGCCCTGCTGGAGCTGCTGGATCATGCTCTGGATTTCTTCGGTGGCCTGCTGGGTTTTCTGCGCCAGGTTGCGCACCTCGTCGGCGACCACGGCGAAGCCACGGCCCTGTTCGCCGGCACGGGCGGCTTCGATGGCGGCATTGAGAGCCAGCAGGTTGGTCTGTTCGGCGATGCCACGGATGGCAACGAGGATGGCGTTGATGTTCTCGCTGTCCTTGGCCAGGTTCTGCACCACTCCGACGGCGCGGCCGATCTCGCCGGCCAGGGCGGCGATGGCCGCCGAGGTCTGCTGCACCACCTGCTTACCCTGGCTGGCGGCCTGGTCGGCGTGATTGGCCGCTTCCGCTGCCTGGTTGGCGTTGCGCGCCACATCCTGGGCGGTGGCGGTCATTTCATGCACGGCGGTGGCCACCAGCTCGATTTCCGCCAGTTGCTTCTGAATGCCCTGATTGGTGCGGATGGCGATATCGGCGGTGTGTTCGGAGGAGTCGCTGACTTTCTGTACCGAGGTCACCACCTGGGCGATCATGCTCTGCAGTTTGCTCAGGAAGGCGTTGAAGCCCTGGGCGATCTGCCCCAGCTCGTCGGCGCGGTTCACCTGCAGGCGCACGGTGAGGTCACCCTCACCCTTGGCGATGTCATCCAGCATGCCCACCATCTGCCGCAGCGGGCGGCTGATGCCGAGGGCCACCAGCCAGATCGCCAGCAGGCCGGCGGCGGCGATCAGCAGGCCGACCAGGGTCATGCCCATGGCATCGGTATCACGCTGCTGTGCCAGCTCGGCCTGCATCTTGTTGAGGTCGGCCATCACCTTGTTCATCGGTAGCACCAGCATCAATACCCAGCGCGCGTCGCTCTGGCCGATGCCGAAGCTGAGCAGCAACTCGATATGGCTATGCTCCGGGTCATCTGCGGCATCCACCGAATAGAGCGGCTGGCCGGGCTGCAGCTTGTCGAGATTGCTCAGCTCGTTGGCATCGAGCAGTACGCTGGCCGGTTCGCCGAGTTTGTCGGGAGCCTGGGTCGAGGCGATCAGTCGACCATTGCTGGCAATCAGCGCTAACTCGCCGGCACCGTCATAGAGTTCGGCATCGGCCTGCTTGAGCAGATCCTGAATGAAATCGAGCGCCAGATCCGCCCCGGCAATGCCACGGAACTCGCCATTGACCAAGATGGGGTTGGTGAACGAGGCCAGCATCATCATCCTGCCTCCTACTTCATAGGGCGCTGGGTCGATCACGCAGGGGCGCTTGCGTTCCTTGGGGCAGAGGTAGAACTCACCTGCGCGTACGCCTGTGGGCAGTAGATCCTGGTTTTCCATGGAGTTGAGGGCATCGAGGCCCAGGCTGCCATCGGCATTGCGAAACCACCAGGGCAGAAAGCGCCCTGTGCCGTCATAGCCGTTTTCCTTGCTGCCAGCATAGAGGTCGTCGCTGGCGTCGAAGGCATTGGGTTCCCAGCCGATATAGCTACCCAGCAGCTTGGGATTCTGTGCCATGGTTTCATGCACCAGGTGGGCCAGCTCTTCGCGGCTGATGCTGAGCAGTGGCGCGCCGTTGCGATCGCTCATGCCCAGCATGGCGTTGACGCGGGCCAGGTCGGCGGTGATCTGCAGGGGCACTTCCAGTTCGCGTTGAATCGCATTGACCTGCGCCCTGGCCATTGCATCCAGGCGTTGTTCGATCATTTGCTCCAGCAAGGCGTGGGTGCGTTGCTCGACCAGGGCCTTGCTACGGTTGCTGGCGAACAGTGAGTAGAGCACCAGAGCCGCAACGACAGCCAACACGCTGGCGCCTGCGAGCAGAGCGATGGCGAACTTGATCGACTTGAATTTCATGAGTGCTCCTGACGCGAATAGTGCCTATGCAAAGATCGGCCGCACAGAAGCAATCCTGAGCGCCTGTTGCTATCTAGCATCCATTTCCTTGCACTGGCTATCGCTGAATCGGTATCGCCTTCGACCATCCTGCGGTTGCCCATGCCGAGGACGCGACCTAGCATACGGGCTCGGTCTTATGGAGAGTCCCGGATGAACAAGTCCCTTAGCTTGACTGGATTGGCCGCTGCGCTGTTGCTGGCGGGTTGTCAGGCGGTCAATACCACCAGCGGTGGTGCGGTGGGTGTCGAGCGCAAGCAATACATGTTCAGCATGCTGTCGGCCGACGAGGTCAACCAGATGTACGCGCAGTCCTATCAGCAGACCCTCAGCGAGGCGTCGAGCAAGGGCTTGCTCGACAAGACCAGTCAGGATGCCAAGCGCCTGCAGGCCGTGGCCAACCGCCTGATTCCGCAAGCGCCGCGTTTTCGTCCGGACGCGGCCAACTGGGACTGGCAGGTCAACCTGATCAAGAGCCCCGAGCTCAATGCCAACTGCGGGCCGGGCGGCAAGATCATTTTCTATTCCGGCATCATCGACAAGCTCAAGCTGAGCGACGACGAGATTGCCGCGATCATGGGCCACGAGATGGCCCATGCCCTGCGTGAGCACAGTCGCGAGGCGATGTCCAAGGCCTACGGCATCGCCATGGCCAAGCAGGGTGCTAGCGCCTTGCTCGGGCTCGGCGAGGACAGCCTGGCGCTCGCCGACACCGTAGTGCAATACAGCCTGACCCTGCCCAATAGCCGCGCCAACGAGAACGAGGCGGATCTGATCGGCCTGGAGCTGGCGGCGCGTGCAGGCTACGACCCCAATGCCGCGATCTCGCTGTGGAGGAAGATGGAAGCGGCCGGCGGTAGCGCGCCGCCGGAGTTCATGAGCACGCACCCGGCCTCCAGCAGTCGTATCGCTTCGCTGCAGGCGGCGATTCCCAAGGTCATGCCGCTTTACGAGCAAGCCAAAGCCGGACGCTAACTGAGTGAGGGGAAAGGCGCCGCCTCAGGGCAGCGCTTTTTCCGCCAGCGGGCGGTTGTTCAGGCCGAGTTGGGCGCGGAAGGTTTCCATGTCGAACATGGTGCAGATTTCCTGGATCTCGTTGCCATGGTTGAGCGTCCAGAAGGCCATGGCGGAAATGCTCAACACCCTGTCGCTGGCTGGGTAACCCAGTGCCGGGCGGCTGATGGTGCCAATCAGCGTGCACCAGGTGCAGACCTTGTTGCCCTCACCGATGCATTCCTCGACCACGACCTGCAAGTCCGGCATGGCCTGGCGGATTTCCTGCACCAGTTTGCTGAAGCCGGCGCTGTCGAGGGCCTGGCCGGTGAAGGAGCTCTTGTAGATGAAGTCGCTGCTGTGCAGTTGCTCGGTGAGGGCCAGATGGCCGCGATTCCATGAAAGCTCGATGTGCTGGCGCACGATTTTTTTCTTGTCTTCCGATGACATGCAATCTCCCGAACCATGCGTGCCAGCCTTGTAGAAGTGCTGGCACTTTAATCTCGTGGAGGCTGGCGGAAATTGGCCGAAATGACGGTCGAGTGACGTCAGCGAGACGTCATATCAGGCCGCTGAGTTTCATGGCCTGATAGCCGGCATACAGCGCCAGGGCGGCGAAGGCGCAGGCTGCCAGGCGACGGATGAGGGCCAGCGGCAGACGGTCGGCGGCGAAGTTGCCGGCCAGTACCACTGGCACGTTGGCCAGCAGCATGCCCAGCGTGGTGCCGATCACCACCAGGATGAAATGGGGGTACTGCGCGGCCAGCATCACCGTGGCCACTTGAGTCTTGTCGCCCATCTCGGCGAGGAAGAAGGCGATCAGGGTGGTGAGGAAGGGGCCGTATTTCTTCAGGTTGGAGGCTTCGTCATCGTCGAGCTTGTCCGGAATCAGCGTCCAGATGGCCACGGCGATGAAGCTGGCGGCGAGAATCCAGCTCAGGGTGGCAGGGGCGAAGAAACTGGCGACCCAGTTACCGATGGCGCCGGCGGCGAAATGGTTGGCCAGGGTGGCGGCGACCATGCCCCAGATGATCGGCCAGGGGCGGCGGAAGCGGGCAGCGAGCAGCAATGCGAGCAGTTGCGTCTTGTCGCCGATTTCGGCCAGGGCAACGATGGCGGTGGGGACGAACAGGGATTCCAGCATCAGGGTTCCTACAGGGGGCGGGTCGACACGGCTTATGACACGAACGACCTTCCCGCCCCGGGTGAGGTTGTGCGTGTCATAGGTCTTGTCAAACCGCAGGTCTCTCTGAGGAGACCTTGGGTCGCAGGCGCCATGCTCTGCCGAGCAAGTGTGTTGACGCATGCCATGCGAGCAGGGCGCTCGCGGGAGACTACTCCCCTAGGACGGGCGCCATTGTGCCCAAGCGCCTCGTGGGGGGCAAGCCCAATTCAGCGACGCGCGCTGTAGATACGGAAGCCCTCGGCCTCGGCCAGGGTGTGGCAGGGGCCGAGGTGGCGCTCGATCAGGGGCGAGTATTTTAGGAAGCTGTTGGCCACCAGGCGCAGTTCGCCGCCCTCGCGTAGGTGCCGTTTGGCCTGGGTCAACAGGTTTTCGCTGGCCTGGTAGTCGGTATGCACGCCCTGGTGGAACGGCGGGTTGCTGATGATCGCGCTCAGTTCCACGGGCGCCGATTCGATACCGCTACCCGCTATCACGTCGGCTTCCAGGCCGTTGCGCGCCAGGGTCAGGCGGCTGCTGGCGATGGCAAAGGCATCGACATCCAGCAAGGTCACCTGGCTGCCTGGATAGCGGCGCTTGAGCACCGCGCCGAGTACGCCGGCGCCACAGCCGAAATCCAGTAAATGCCCGCTGGGTATGTGCTGCAGATGTTCCAGCAGTAGGGCGCTGCCACGATCCAGGCGACCATGGGCGAAGACGCCGGGCAGGGTGACGACTTCCAGTGGGCCTTCGGCCAGGGGCAGGGTGTAGGTTTGGGCCAGGCTCTGCAGATCGGGTTGTGCCGGCGCCTGCTCGACCTCCACGCACCACAGTTGGCAATGCCGGGCACTGTCCAGCTTGCGTGGCTTGCCGTAGGCGGCGAGCTGCTTGGCTGCGCGTTCGATGCCGCCGCGCTTCTCGCCAACCAGGTACAGCGGTTGCCCGGCCAGGCGCGAGGCCAATGCCTGCAGCAGGTAATCGCTCAGTTCGCGTGACTTGGGCAGGAACAGCACGGCCGCGCGGTAGTCGCCTGGGGGCAGTTGCGCGTCGAACTGGCAGCGACCGGGAAAGCGCGCGGCCAGGAGCGCCTGATCGCCGGCATGCCAGGTCCAGCCGTGCGCCTGCGGTAGGGCGCCGAGCAGGTCGTCGGCTGGCAGGCCTGCCAGCAACAGTTCGCCATCGAATAGCTCGGCCTGGCGCAGGAGAACTTCGCTTCGCGGATCCATGGGAGTACCTGCCTGAAAAGCTGCGCAGCTTAACCGACCACGCGCAGCGGTGCACCGGCGAAGAAACCGGCGGCATTTTCCACGACCTGGGTGACGATGCGCTGGCGCGCTTCCTGGCTGCCCCAGGCGCTATGCGGGGTGATGATCAGCCTAGGTATGTCGGCGGCCAGCAGCGGATTGCCGTCTTTCGGCGGCTCGTGCAGCAGCACGTCGCAGGCCGCGCCGCCCAGATGGCCACGGCGCAGGGCATCGGCCAGGGCCTGCTCGTCCACCAGGCCGCCGCGTGCGGTATTGATCAGAAAGGCGCGCGGTTTCATCAGGGCCAGCTCGTTGGCGCCGATCAGGTTACGGGTCTGTTCGTTGAGCGGGCAATGCAGGGTCAGCGCATCGACCTGCGGCAGCAGTTCGTGCAGCGGCAGGCGGTCTGCGCGTGCGGGGCGGCCGGGCAACTGGCCGAGCAGCACGCGCATGCCGAAGGCTTCGGCCAGGCGCGCGACGGCACCGCCCAGTTCGCCATGGCCGAGCAGGCCGAGGGTCTTGCCTTGCAGTTCGACGATGGGATGGGCGAGCAGGCAGAACTGGCTGGCCTGCTGCCAGCGGCCGGCAGCGATATCGCGCTGGTAATCGGGCAGGCGCGTGGCCAGTGCGAGCAGCAGCAGCAGGGTGTGCTGGGCCACGGAAGGGGTGCCGTAGCCCTGGCAGTTGCAGACGGTCACGCCATGCGCACGGGCAGCCTGCAGGTCGATGTTGTTGGTGCCGGTGGCGGTGACCAGCACCAGTTGCAGTTCCGAGCAGGCGGCGAAGGTGGCGGCGTTCAGCGGCACCTTGTTGCTGATGGCGACCTGGGCGCCCTGCAGGCGTTCGGCGACCTGATCCGGCTGCGTCTGGGCATGCAGGGTCAGCTCGGCGAAGGCCTGCCGCAGTGGCTGCATGTCCAGGTCGCCGAGGTCGAGGGAGGCGTGGTCGAGAAAGACGGCGCGTGGGCTGTTGCTCATCAGCTATACCTTTTCGCAGCGAGGGCACGGGAGTAGATTGGCGAGCCTATCAGACCTTCGATGCCACTGCGGAGCCGCCATGTACTGGAGCGAATTTCTCACCGTTGCCCTGATTCACCTGCTGGCAGTGGCCAGCCCCGGCCCGGATTTCGCCATCGTCGTGCGTGAAAGCGTGGCCCATGGGCGGCGCACCGGCGTGTTCACCGCGCTGGGGGTAGGCACTGGCATTCTCGTGCACGTGGCCTATTCGCTGTTGGGCATCGGTCTGATCGTGTCGCAGTCGATCATGCTGTTCAATGTTCTGAAATGGCTGGCGGCCGCCTATCTGCTGTATATCGGCATCAAGGCCTTGCGCGCGCGGCCCGCCGATCCGGCCGCTGCCGAGCTGGCTCTGGCCGGTGCGACGCGCAGCAGGCGCGGTGCCTTCGTCACCGGCTTCGTCACCAATGGCCTGAACCCCAAGGCCACGCTGTTCTTCCTGTCGTTGTTCACCGTGGTGATCGACCCGCACACGCCGCTGTCGATCCAGGCTGGCTACGGCCTCTACCTGGCGCTGGCCACGGCGACCTGGTTCTGCCTGGTGGCCTGGCTGTTCAGTCAGCCGCGTGTGCGCGCCGGTTTCGCCCGCATGGGCCATTGGTTCGATCGGCTGATGGGCGTGGTGCTGGTGGGCATCGGGGTCAAGCTGGCCTTCAGCGAAATGCGTTGAGCCAGGTTCGCAGGTGTGGAAAAAAGTGAGCGCTGGGGGTGCAAATCATTCTTTGGGATGATTCTGTCGCAAGCGTAGCGCTCTAAAGTCGCAGCAGACCGTGATTCCTTTCGTGCACAAGAAGGTGATTCCATGCTGCAGACTCGTATCATCCCCGCGGCTGCCAATGCCCATGAATACCCCTTGCTGATCAAGCGTCTGCTGTTGTCCGGCAGTCGCTACGAGAAGACCCGCGAGATCGTCTACCGCGACAAGCTGCGCTACAGCTACGCCACCTTCAACGAACGCGTGGCGCGCCTGGCCAACGTGCTCAGCGAGGCCGGGGTCAAGGCCGGTGACACCGTGGCGGTGATGGACTGGGACAGCCACCGCTACCTCGAATGCATGTTCGCCATCCCCATGCTCGGCGCCGTGCTGCACACCATCAACATCCGCCTGTCGCCGGATCAGATCCTCTACACCATGAACCACGCCGAAGATCGCTTCGTGCTGGTCAACAGCGAGTTCGTGCCGCTGTATCAGGGCATCGCCGGGCAACTGACCACGGTGGAGAAGACTCTGCTGCTCACCGATGGCGAGGACAAGAGCTGCGAGCTGCCGAACCTGATCGGTGAATACGAACGCCTGCTGGCAGCGGCGAGCCCGAGCTACGACTTCGCCGATTTCGACGAGAACTCGGTGGCCACCACCTTCTATACCACCGGCACCACCGGCAACCCCAAGGGGGTCTACTTCACCCACCGGCAACTGGTGCTGCATACCCTGGCCATGGCTGCCACTGTCAGTGCCCTGGACAGCATCCGCCTGCTCGGCAACGACGATGTCTACATGCCGATCACGCCCATGTTCCACGTGCATGCCTGGGGCGTGCCTTACGTGGCCACCATGCTCGGTGTGAAGCAGGTCTATCCGGGGCGCTACGAGCCGGACATGCTCTGCCACCTGATCAAGCAGGAGAAGGTCAACTTCACCCACTGTGTCCCCACCATCCTGCAGATGCTGCTCAATGCCCCCTCGGCACAGGGGCACAATTTCGGCGGCATGCGCATGATCATCGGCGGTAGTGCGCTCAACCGCTCGCTGTACGAGGCCGCCAAGGCGCGTGGCATCCAGCTCACGGCGGCCTATGGCATGTCGGAAACCTGCCCGCTGATTTCCTGCGCCTACCTCAACGAGGAGCTGCGCGCCGGCAGCGAGGATGAGTGCATCACCTACCGCATCAAGGCGGGTGTCCCGGTGCCCCTGGTGGAGGCGGCCATCATGGATGGTGAGGGCCGGCTGTTGCCCAGCGACGGCGAAACCCAGGGCGAGTTGGTATTGCGCGCACCCTGGCTGACTCAAGGGTATTTCCGTGAACCGGAGAAGGGCGAGGAGCTTTGGGCGCATGGCTGGCTGCACACCGGGGATGTGGCCACGCTCGATGCGATGGGGGTCATCGATATCCGTGACCGCATCAAGGACGTGATCAAGACCGGCGGCGAGTGGATCTCCTCGCTGGAGCTGGAAGACCTGATCAGCCGTCATTCGGCCGTGCGCGAAGTCGCCGTGGTAGGGGTGGCGGATCCGCAGTGGGGTGAGCGGCCTTTCGCCCTGCTGATCCTGCACGAGGGCCAGACGCTGGATGCCAAGGGGCTCAAGGAGCATCTCAAGCCTTTCGTCGAACAGGGCCATATCAACAAGTGGGCCATTCCCACCCAGATTGCCCTTGTTACTGAAATTCCCAAGACCAGTGTCGGAAAACTGGACAAGAAGCGCATTCGCCTGGACATCACCGACTGGCAGCAAGCCGGGAGTGCTTTTTTGTCCACTCTCTAGTGGGCATGGGGGCTGGGTAGCCGAAGTGACTACCCAGTCAAACAAGCGTTTGGCTTGCTAATTGCTGTTTAGCGTCCATGCTTGACTGAACGCAGGGGCTGAAACCTGCGGGCCAGAGTGCCTGAGGGCTGCAAATCACTCTTTCGAGGGATCAAACGGTACAGCCTGCTGGCTATAGTCAAAGCATCCATAACAAAAAACACATGGAGTAGCGTCGATGACAAAGAACCAACCCTACTGGCGTCTGGCGAAACTGCCGCTGGCCGTCAGCCTCGCATCCACCCTTGCCGCCCCGGCATTCGGCGTCACCTTCAACATCGGCGAGATCGAAGGGCAGTTCGACTCGCAACTGTCGGTGGGTGCCAGTTGGTCGACCGAGAAGGCCGACAAGGATCTGATCGGCTACAACAATGGCGGGCGTGGCCTGTCGATGACCTCCGATGACAGTCACCTGAACTTCAAGCGTGGCGAAACCTTCTCCAAGATCTTCAAGGGTATCCATGACCTCGAGCTGAAGTACGGCGATACCGGTGTGTTCGTGCGTGGCAAGTACTGGTACGACTTCGAGCTCAAGGACGAAAGCCGTCCGTTCAAGGACATCAGCGACCACAACCGCAAGGAGGGCGCACAGTCCTCCGGTGGTCAAATCCTCGACGCCTTCATCTATCACAACTACACCATTGCCGATCTGCCCGGCAGCGTTCGCTTCGGCAAGCAGGTGGTGAACTGGGGCGAGAGCACCTTCATCGGCGGTGGCATCAATGCGGTCAACCCGATCGATGTCTCGGCGTTCCGCCGTCCGGGCGCGGAGATCAAGGAAGGCCTGATCCCGGTCAACATGTTCTACGTGTCCCAGAGCTTGACCGATAACCTGTCGATGGAAGCCTTCTACCAGCTCGAGTGGGATCAGACGGTCGTTGATAACTGCAGCACCTTCTTCTCGCAGCCCGACATTATCGCCGATGGCTGCGACCAGAACCTGGCTGTGCTGGCTGGCCGCCCGGCGCTGACCGCGCAACAGCTTGCGCTGTTCTCCCAGCTAGGGGCCACCAACGTGACCAACGAGGGCGTCATCGTGCCCCGTGCTGGCGACAAGGACGCCCGTGATAGCGGCCAGTGGGGTGTAGCGTTCCGCTACTTCTCCGAACCGCTGGACACCGAGTTCGGCTTCTACGCGATGAACTATCACAGCCGCCTGCCGATCTTCAGCGGCAAGGGTGCTTCGGCCGCGCAGACCGCCCGGATCAACCAGACCCTCAGTGCCATCGCGCAGGCGCAGATTGCAGGTAACCCAGCAGCAATCAGCCCGGTAGTGACAGCGTTGGCCGGTGCCGGCGCCTCCGGCTTTGCCGGTAGCAGCAGCTACTTCGTCGAGTATCCGGAAGACATCCGCCTGTACGGCATCAGCTTCTCCACCACGCTGCCCACTGGTACGGCCTGGAGTGGTGAACTGAGCTACCGGCCCAATGCCCCGGTACAACTCAACAGCACCGACATTCTCTATGCTGGCATCAAGGATCTCTCAATCAACACCGGGGTGAACCTGGGGGCTGGTAACATCGTTGTGAATCCTTACACCAATGCCTCCTTGCTGACCGGTGCTCCGGGTCAGGAACTCAATGGTTACCGCCGCAAGGAAATCACCCAGTTCCAGACCACGCTGACCCACTTCTTCGATCAGGTCATGGGCGCCAGCCGTCTGACTCTGGTGGGTGAATTGGGCGTTACCTACGTCGGTGGGCTGGAAAGCACTTCCAAGGCTCGCTATGGCCGCGACCCGGTCTTCGGCCCGGGCGAGTTGCCAGGCGGTGCCTGTGCCACGCTGAACCGTGCCACTCTGGATCGCGCGCCGCAGCCTGACTACAGCAACGTCGACAAGCACTGTAACAATGATGGCTTCACCACCAGCACATCCTGGGGTTATCGCGCACGCGCCATCTGGGATTACCCCAGCGCCTTCGCCGGTGTGAACCTGCGCCCGAGCGTGGCCTGGTCGCATGACGTGGACGGTTACTCTCCAGGCCCGGGTGCGAACTTCGAGGAAGGTCGCAAGGCCGTCAGCCTGGGCCTCAACGCCGAGTACCAGAACACCTACACCGCTGACCTGTCGTACACCACCTTCTTCGGTGGTGGCGACTTCAACACCCAACGCGATCGTGACTTCGTCGCTCTCAGCTTCGGCATGAACTTCTAAGCTGCCAGGAATTCGAGGAATGAGCATGCACATGAAAACAACAAAAACTCTGTGGCAAAGCGGCGCTCTGGCACTGTCTCTTCTGGCGACCAGCGTGATGGCTGCCGTGTCGCCGGAGGAGGCGGCCAAGTTGGGTAATACCCTGACGCCGCTGGGCGCCGAGATGGCCGGTAATGCCGATGGTTCGATCCCGGCCTGGACCGGTGGTCTGCCGGTCAACGCCGGCACCGTGGACAGCAAAGGCTTTTTGTCCGACCCGTTCGCCAACGAGCAACCGCTGTTCACCATCACCGCGCAGAACGTCGACCAGTACAAGGACAAGCTGACCCCTGGGCAACTGGCGATGTTCAAGCGCTATCCGGACAGCTACAAGATGCCGGTCTACCCGACCCACCGCTCGGCCAACGTGCCGGCGGCAGTGGCCGAGGCCGCCAAGCAGAACGCGGTCAACACCAAGCTGGTTGAAGGCGGTAACGGTCTGGAGAACTTCCAGACCGCCAACCCCTTCCCGATTCCGCAGAACGGCCTGGAAGTGATCTGGAACCACATCACCCGTTACCGTGGTGGCAGTGTGAGCCGTGTGGTGACTCAGGCGACTCCGCAGGCCAACGGCTCCTACTCGCTGGTGTACTTCCAGGACGAGTTCACCTTCCGTGATGCGCTGACCGACTACGACCCGAGCAAGGAGAGCAACGTGCTCTTCTACTTCAAGCAGCGTGTGACCGCGCCGTCGCGTCTGGCCGGTAACGTGCTGCTGGTGCACGAGACCCTCAACCAGGTCAAGGAGCCGCGTCTGGCCTGGCTGTACAACGCCGGTCAGCGTCGCGTGCGTCGTGCTCCGCAGGTGTCTTATGACGGCCCGGGTACTGCGGCTGACGGTCTGCGTACCTCGGACAACTTCGACATGTACAACGGTGCACCGGATCGTTACGACTGGAAGCTCGAAGGCAAGAAGGAGATCTATATCCCCTACAACGCCTACAAGCTCGATTCGCCGAACCTCAAGTACGATGACATCATCAAGGCTGGGCACATCAACCAGGATCTGACTCGTTACGAGCTGCACCGTGTCTGGCACGTGGTTGCGACCCTGAAACCGGGCGAGCGCCACATCTACGCCAAGCGTGACTTCTACATCGACGAAGACACCTGGCAAGCCGCGCTGATCGACCACTACGATGGTCGTGGCACCCTGTGGCGCGTGGCTGAGGCGCAGTCCCAGTACTACTACAACAAGCAAGTACCCTGGTACACCTTGGAAGCCCTGTATGACCTGCTGTCCGGTCGCTACCTGGCCCTGGGCATGAAGAACGAGGAGAAGCAGGCCTACGACTTCAACTACAAGGCCTCCAGCAGCGACTACACCCCAGCGGCTCTGCGCCAGGCGGGTGTGCGCTAAGCACCATTGCAGCACGCAAGACGAATGAGCCGGCCCAGTGCCGGCTTTTTCGTTACCGTCTGTAGCGGAGCCTTCAAATGCCCTGTGCAAGCCGCTAGTCTGAGGCAGATCAGCCCCCGCTGACCGATGCTCCCAAGGACCGGCCGATGACCGATCTCTCACGCTTGTCAGGATTGTCCACCGCGATGGAGGCGCGCTTCTATCGACCGCCGTTACCGGCGGGTTATGTGCCCAGACCACGCTTGTGCGAGCGTTTGCGCAGCGGTCTGCAGGGCCACCTGCTGTTGGTGTGCGCGCCAGCAGGGTTCGGCAAGAGTTCGCTGGCCATCGAGTTCTGTGAGCGTCTGCCTGCGCACTGGCACAGCCTGTGGCTCGGCCTGAGCGAGCGCGACGCCGATCCCGGGCGCTTTCTGGAGCGTTTGCTCCTGGGCTTGCAGCAGTACCATCCAAGGCTTGGCGGTGAGGCACTGGCGCTGCTGAAAATGCGTCAGCGACATCAGCCCTTCGCCTTCGAGCAATGGCTCGACGGGCTACTCGATGAGCTGACCCAAATGCAGGACGAGGCTCGGCCACTGTTGCTGGTGCTGGACGATTACCACTTGGCCCAGGGCGCCGTGCTGGATCGTTGCCTGCAATTCTTGCTCAACCATCTGCCGCCCAGCGTGCTGCTGCTGGTGACCAGTCGCCAACGTCCGGACTGGCACCTGGCGCGCTTGCGCCTGTCGCGGCAACTACTCGAGCTGAGCGAGCAGGATCTGCGCCTGACGGCCGAAGAGCTGGATGTGCTGCTGGCCAATCAGGGGGCGCACCTGGGGCCACGCCAGACGGAAGTCATTCTGCAGCGTAGCGAAGGCTGGATCGCGGGGCTGCGCCTGTGGCTGCTGGCACATGAAAACGACGTCGTTGAGCGCTGTGAACCCATGGTTCTGCAGGGGAGCGAAGGGTTGATTCGCGATTACCTGCTGGAAGAAGTGATCGAACGGCAGCCGAGCGATGTGCAGCGGTTTCTGCTGGAAACCGCCTGCCTGGAGCGTTTCTGCGCCTCCTTGTGCGATGCCGTGCGTGATAGCCAGGACAGTGCTGCGATCATTCGTCAGCTACAGGCCAACCAGGTATTTCTGGTACCGCTCGATGAGCAGGGGCGCTGGTTCCGTTATCACCATCTGTTTTCCGACCTGCTCAAGGCTCGCCAACAGGAAGCCTCCGGACGCAGCCACGAGGGTACGCACCTGCGCGCCTGTCGCTGGTTCGCCGCTCAGGGCCTGCTGGATGCTGCGGTCGAGCAGGCGCTGCTGGCCGGGCACAGCGATGTTGCCGCCAACCTGGTGCAGAGCCTGTCCGAAGAGCAGCTACTGGGCGAGCAGAACGTGGCCATGCTGCTGCGCTGGAAGGCCAATCTGCCCGATAGCCTGCTGGCCAGCACGCCACGTCTGATCATGCTCTATGGCTGGGCGTTGGCCCTGGCCTGCCAACTGGATGCTGCGCAGGAGCTGCTGCAACAGCTCGAACGCTTTCTGCCTGCCGCCGAGCCGGTCACCCAGCGCAGCCTGTTGGCCCAGTGGCAGGCGCTCGATGGCGTGATCGCCCGTGGCCGTGGCGACGGCGAACGGGCCGAGCGGCAGTGCAGCGAAGCTCTGGCCGGCCTGAAGAGCGAGCGCTATGGGCCGCACTTCATGTGCCTGGCCTGTCTGGCCAACCTGGCCGTGGTGCGCGGTGACCTGTGGCGCGCGCGCGGGCTCAATCGCGATGCGCTGGAACTGGCCCAGCGTGTCGGCAACCCCTTGTTCGAGGCCATCGCCCACTATGAGCGGGCGCGGGTGTTGCAAGCCCGTGGTGAAGTGCTGCGTGCGCAGGATGAGGTGCACCAGGGGCTCTCCTGCCTGCAGGGGCTGTCCGCGCAGCGTAGCTATTCGGTACGCGCGCGCTTGCAGATCTACCAGGGCTACCTGCATAGCCTGCGCCTGCAGCCGGTGGAGGCGCTGGAGCATCTGCAGCGGGGCGTGGCCGAGGCCAGGGCCTGCCGAGATGTCGGCGTGCTCATCGGCTACTGCGTGATGGCCAGTCTGGAGGGCCGTGCGGGGCGCAGTGCCGAAGCCTTCGCCTTGCTCGGCGAGGCGGAGCGGCTGATGCATGTCTGGGACGTGCCGGCAGTCTACTACCTGGCCATGATCACCCTGATCAAATGTGAGCTCTGGTTGCGTCAGGGACAAATCGAGCTGGCCGCGGCGTGGTTGCCGCAACTGCAGGCCACCTATGGCGAGAACAACCGTAACAGCGCACCGGAATTCCATCCGCAATTGGCGTTGCACATCGAATTGCAGATGGCCGCTTTGATCCGTTTGCAGGGCGACATGAACACGGCGGAGCGGCGTTTGCGTGCCCTGGTGCAACAGGCGCAAGCCTTGGGTGGGCATCTGGTGGCGGTGATGGCGCAGGCGCAACTGGCGCAGCTGTTGCACCAGGCGGGCAATACGCACGAGGCGCGGCAGTTGCTCGATGCCTGCCTGGAAGCTGCGCGGAGTGGCGTGCTGCTAGCTTTCGACGAGTTGTTGCAGCACCAGCCGCATTGGCTGGCTGCACACCTGGCTGAGTGCCCAGACGAACCCTTGCGCGAAGACTTGCTCGCGCGGCTGCCCGCGCCCGTGGCCGAGGAGGTGGTGGTAGAAGCCGCACCAGCGGAGAAACTCAGCACGCGGGAGCTGGCGGTGCTGCAGTTGATTGCCCGGGGGTGCTCCAACCAGGAAATCAGCGAGCGGTTGTTCATCTCGCTGCATACGGTCAAGACCCATGCCCGCCACATCAACAGCAAGCTGGGGGTGGAGCGGCGCACTCAAGCCGTGGCACGGGCCAAGGTGCTGGGCTTACTGGCCTGAGGGCGGCAGGCTCAGGTCGAGCGTCGTGGGCTTGGCCGGCGCAGCTACCGGTTCGGCCATCTTGCGCTTGACGTCTTCATGGATGGCGCTCAGTACCGGTAGCAGGCTGGCCATGTTCTCGCGCACCTGGGGGTAACGATGCTCCTTGCTGATCTGTTCGATGCGGGCGAGAAGCTGGGCCTGCATGTCCGCCGGTAAGTGGATGAACAGCTCCGGCAGTTGCTCGCTCACCTCGGCGCTGTACAGCAGCAGCTCGTCTCGACCGAAGGCCTGGGTCAGGTTCAGGTAGTCGAGGGCGCCGGAGGTGAGCATGGCGGCTGCTTCCTTGGTTTCCTGCAGGCCCTGCAGGCGCACCGGGTTGCTTTGCTCGCTCTGCGACAGGGTCATCCAGAATTCGGTGGTCAGGCTGAACAGGATCGCCTGCTGACGCAGCGAGTAACTCATCAGGCCCAGCGCTTCGGCAGCGTAGGGTTGCTGCTTGGCGCGGAAGTCGAAATACAGGCGCATCAGTTCCTTGAGCTGGAACAGCATCTCCCGCGCTTCATTCTGGCGCAGCTCCAGCGGGGCGTAGATGTTCAATTGCGGGCGGAAATTCTCCGGCGACACCATGCGCTGATAGATCGGCCCGGTGAATTCACCGCTGCGCCGGGGCAGGGCGTTGGCCTGAGTCTCGTCCACCTTGCGCAAGGCCTCCAGCAATTGCTGGTAGTCGCTGCTGCGCCAGGGCTTCTGCGTATCGGGAATGCGCTGGCCGAGGTAGAACAGTTCAGCGGCATGCGCGTGGGTGCAGACCAGCAAAAGGATGGCCAGCGGCCAGAGCAGGCGGCGTGCTAGGGTGTTCGGCACAGTGATCATCCGCGGTTGAAGGCAGCCTCAGAGTACCTAGCTCGTCGCGCTTCGTCACCCGCGCCTTGGTTGGGAGGAGCGATGGACGAGCATGGGGCGGTACGCGCCGTTTTCGAGGATCTCGGCGGTTATGGGGCGCTGGCGCGGCAGGGCAGTGACGGCCCGCTGGTGGGGCACCTGCAACGCACCAACATCCAGTTGGCGGCCATTCCGGTATTTACCCGCAAGGGACTGGAGGATGTCACCGTCGGTGACCTGCTCGAGGCCGGCCAGGTTTCCCGGCGTACCTTCTACAAGTATTTCGCCAACAAGATGGAGGTGCTCGAGGGCATCTACCAGACCGCCGTGCAACTGCTGCTGGCGCGCTTTCGCGAAATGCAAAGCGTGGCCGGCAGCCCCGCGGCCTGGCTGCGCGCCATGGTCGAACGTTTCTTCGACTACCACCTGGCGGTTGGGCCGATCATCCGCATGATGCAGGAGGAGGCGCTGCGTGCCGGTTCCCCGCTAGCCGCGCATCGTCGCCATGCCCACGAGGAAATGCTGCGGCTACTGGTCGAGCGCCTGGAACCGGAGCTGCAACCGCGTGATCCGCTGGTTTATCGGGCGCTGATCTGGGCGTTGGAGTCCACCTCCCTCGACCTGCTCGGACGCAACGCCAGTCGTGAAGAGATCGAGCGCGCCAAGGCCGTGCTCGGGGATCTGCTGATCGCCTCGCTCTGTCCCGGCTCAACCTAGGTTGGGCGGTGTTCGCCGGGCAATCGTGGTCTGATCGTGCTTTTCCATAACAAGAATCGAGGTGCTCTGCATGTCCGCCCATAGCCTGCCCCTGCAACCGCCGTTGGCTGCCGGTTTTGCCCGTCTGGGTTTTGGCGCCTTGCCGCTCGAGCGTCTGAAGGCGCGTTATGGCAACCCTGATCAAGGCTCGCGCTATGTCGAGATCGACGGGTTCAACGTCCACTACCGTGACGAAGGCAGTCGTGACAAGCCGGCGCTGGTGCTGATCCATGGCGTGGTCGCTTCCTTGCACACCTGGGATGGCTGGGTGCAGGCCTTCGCCCCGCATTACCGCATCATCCGTTTCGACGTACCGGGCTTCGGCCTCACTGGGCCTGCCCGCGACGGTGAGTATTCGGCCGAGCGCATGTTGCGGGTGATGGAGCAGTTGCTCGATTACCTGCAGGTGGAGCGCGCCGTGCTCGCCGGCAATTCCCTGGGCGGTTACATCGCCTGGAACTTTGCCCTGGCACAACCGCAGCGGGTCAGCAAGCTGGTGCTGATCGACCCGGCTGGCTACCACATGAAAAAGGTGCCGTGGATGATCGCCTCCGCGGCCTTGCCTGGTGCCACCATCGCCATGCCGCTGTGGATGCCGCATGCGCTGATTGCCCAGGGCATCCGTGAGGTCTACGGCGAGCCGGGGCGAATCAAACCCGGTGTGGTCGATCGCTATTACGACCTGTCGCGGCGCCCTGGCAATCGTCGGGCGATGATGGATATCTTCCGCGTGCTGCTCAAGGTGAACAAGACGGAGCTGCAGGGTACGCCGCAGCGGGTGGCGCAGATCCAGACGCCCACGCTGCTGATGTGGGGTGAGCGTGATCGCTGGATCTCGCCCAAGCACGTGCCGCTCTGGCAGCGAGACCTGCCGGGTATCCAGGTCAAGGTCTATCCCGGTGTCGGGCATATCCCCATGGAGGAGATTCCCGAGCAGAGCGCAGCCGACGCGATGAAATTTCTGCTGGGTTGAAGACGAGTTACCTGGCTCGGTAGTTGTCGGGCCAGGTGGCTAGGAAAAGGTTCTTCGGGAATGCTTGGTTGATATCGGACTGGCAAGTTTATGTGAGTGGTTTTTTGCTTTCGGTGTAAAGCTGTTTATCGCGTTCTGCTGATATCTCCCGTTTCGCCTCCCGGCGACCTTCTTTTGTCAAACGCCACAAAAGAAGGCAAAAAGGCTTGGCCCCGCCATCCGGCCCCGGCTGCGCCGGGGTTCGTTCGCTCCATCGTTGCTCCGAGGGCACGCTGCGAAGGGCCATCCCTGGCCCATCGCAGCTCTCGCGGCATCCATGCCGCTCAACCCTCTACGCAACGATTCCACTCACCCTCCTGAAGGGGCCATTCGCGCGCCTGAGCGGACAGGTATGCCAGGGTAGCCCTGCGTGCTCTGCCTGCTGTGAAGTCACGATGTAGTCGCCGAATTAAACCGATAGTTTCATTCGCGTAGTTTCAGCTTGTCGGCCTGCGACCGGCATCTCGGTCAGCCCTAAGGCTGACCCTATGTTCAAGCACTCCACGCTACTTCTGGGTTACCTCGGGTTCAGGCGCGTGCAGAGCCCGCCCAGGAGGGCGAACGGAATCGTCGTGGAAGAGGTTGAGCGACATGGATGTCGCGAAAGCCGCGATGGGCCAGGGATGGCCCACCGCGGCGGGCCTCTGGAACGGCGATGGAGTGAGCGAACCCTGGCGCAGCCAGGGCCGGATGAAAGGGCGGAGGTTTTGGTTACTTTTGCCCCAAAAGTGACTCGCCCGGGAGGGCGAAACCAAAAACATCAACAAAAACGCGGCAAACCGGAACAAGCACCCGAACAACCAACGAGCTACACACAAACTAGCCAGTCCGGTATCAGGGCTGACTTCCCAAGATTCCATGAAGAACCAAGAAAAAGGCTGCGTCGCATGCCTCCTTGGCCGAGCCGAGATGCCAGCACCCTGTCAGGCCGCTAGCCTGGCCCGGATTCTGTCAGAGGATCAGGCGGCGTTAGCCTGGCCCTGTGCGGCACCGTCGAACTCTTCGCGAGCGCTGTACAGCAGGTCGAGGTTGTCATGATGCCAGGGATGGAAGCCACCCTTGAAGAAGTCCCGATAGGTGCCGAGCAGGGGGCGGAACACGCCGTCCTTGCCCCACATCCAGCGCAGCCCGTCGCGCCAGACGCGCCAGTTCCACAGCAGCCCATCGACCTTGAGCATGTGTGCCAGGCCGTACAGGGTGTCCTTCACGAAGAAGAAGGTGCCCATGATCATGGCGCGGCGCAGCATGAAGCGGTTGCCACACACCTGGTTGTAGACATCGAATGCCACCGCCTTGTGTTCGGTTTCCTCCAGGGCGTGCCAGCGCCACAGGCGCGCCAGGGCAGGGTGGGCGCCGTCCATGTAATGCGGGTTGCGCAGCAGGCCGTCGGCCATGATCGCGGTGATGTGCTCCAGTGCGGCGGTGGTGGCCAGCAGGCGTTCGGGCGAGAAGCGCTTCTGGATGAAGCGGATGCGCAGGCGGGCACGTTTCTCGATGCGCCCGATGTCGTAACCCAGGTCGCGCAGGCGTTGGCTGTACTCCAGATGTTCGCGGCTGTGGTGACCTTCCTGGCCGATGAAACCGCGAATTTGCTCCTTGAGCAGCGGGTCTTCGATTTGCTCGCGGAAATGGCGTACCGAGTCGATGAAGAAGCGCTCGCCATCTGGAAACAGCGCCGACATGGCATCGAACAGGTGGCTCTTGAAGGCATCGCCGCCATGCCAGTGGCGCGGCAGCGGATTGGGCAGGTCGAAATCCATATGCCGGGGACGAATCTGCAGCCCGGCCGGAGTGGTGCTGGCCATATGGCCTCCAATTGCTTGTTATGAGTCCTAGTCCACTATGCGCAGGTTGCACGACAGTGCACAGGTTCTTAGCAGCCATAGTTCAGGTCATATCCGGCCACTTTTTTCATCGCCATTAGAAAGTTGGGCGCTGTGGCGCGTGTGGGCGATTAAGGTCGAATCGCCCATGGGTCATATATGGCCAGACTGCCGATGAATCAGAGTTTTCTCCTAGCTGCCGAACGGGTGCCTGTTGCCTATGCCGAGGCGCTGCTGAGCCTTGCCGAGGAACTGGGCGTGCCCCGTGCCAGCCTGCTTGGCGCTGCTCGTGTCAGGCCCGAGATACTGGGCAATCCCGCAGAGCGCCTGTCCTTCATCGACTTTCATCAACTCACCCAGGCTGCGCTCGAGCTTTGCCAGGAGCCGGCACTGGGGCTGATCCTGGGGCAACGGCTCAACGTGTCCACCCATGGCATTCTTGGCTATGCCGTGCTGGCCAGTGCCAACCTGGGCAAGGCGCTGCAGTTCGCCTTGCGCTACTACCGGGTGCTGGGCCTGGCATTCGATCTGGAACTGGTCGAGCAGGGCGGCTATACCGAGTTGCGCGCGGTGGAAACCCTGCCCATGGGGATGCAGTCCTGCTTCGCCGCCGAAGGCTTGCTGAGCAGCATGCACACCATCGTTCGCTTCCTGCTGGCGGACGACCTGCATGGCCTTGCCATCGGCTTCGCCCATGCTCCGCCGCCTCATGCAGCGCGTTACAAGGAGGTGTTCGGCGTGCCCGTGCAGTTCGAGCAGGCCTATCACTGGATGCGCTTGCCCAGCCACTACCTGCAGCGCCCCATGGCCCTTGCCAACCCTGCCACGGTGCAAATGTGCGAACGCCAGTGCGAAGCCCTGCTGGCCAGTCTCGACGTGCAGGACGAGCTGCTCACGCGAGTTCGCCGCTTGCTGCTGGCGCACCCTGGTGACTTTCCCGACCTCGATGGCGCCGCGCAGGCGCTGCATACCAGCGCGCGCAGCCTGCGTAGGCACCTGGCACAACTGGGCACCAGCTACCAGCAGGTACTCGACGACGTGCGCCGTCGTCTGGCTCTGCAATACCTCAGCACCACCCACCTGCCGCTGTTCGAGATCGCCCATCTGCTGGGTTACAGTGACCCCTCGAATTTCCGCCGTGCGTTCCGCAAGTGGACGGGTAAACTGCCGAGTGAATACCGTCACGAGGACGTCTGATGAACCCCGCAGCACCCGCCCTGATCCGCGAAACCTTCCCCGTCGGCCCATTGCAGTGCAACTGCACTATCATCGGTGACCCGCTCACGAAGAAGGCCATCGTGGTCGACCCGGGCGGCAATCCCGATCTGATCATGGCGCGGCTCGACGCGCATGGGCTCAAGGTGGTGAGCATCATCCACACCCACGCCCACCTCGATCATTTCCTCGCCTCCGGCAAATGAAGGAAAAGACCGGCGCAACCTTGCATCTGCACAAGGACGATCAGTTCCTCTGGGACAACCTGGAGATGCAGTGCCGCATGTTCGGTGTGCCCTATACGCCCGTACCGGCGCCGGATCGCTGGTTGGCCGATGACGATGAGCTGGCCTGCGGCTGTGGCGTGGCCTTGCACACCCCTGGGCATACGCCGGGCTCGATGAGCTTCTGGTTCGCCGAGGCCAAGCTGTTGATCGCCGGGGATACCTTGTTCCGTCGCGGTATCGGCCGTACCGATCTGTGGGGCGGGGACTACGCCACGATCGAACGCTCGATCAAGCAGCGCCTTTACGCCCTGGACGAGGACGCCACCGTGGTCACCGGGCATGGCCCCGACACGCGCCTCGGTGAGGAGATGCGCGAGAATCCCTTTATTCGCGCCTGACAGGGCACTAATGGCAATGTTCGTGTTCAAAAGGCCATCACCGCGTCACTTCTGGAGATGCCCTATGTTCCGCTTGCCTCTCATCGCCCTGTGCTCCGGCGCTCTGCTGCTGTCTGGCTGTGCCTCGCAAAATCCCTACGACCAGAGCGCACCGAGCTCCAACCGTACCGCGACCTATGGCGGTCTCGGTGCCCTGGCGGGTGCCGCTGCTGGCGCCCTGATCAACCATGACAACCGTGGCAAGGGCGCCCTGATCGGCGCGGCGGTAGCCGGTGCTGCCGCTGCCGGTTACGGCTATTACGCCGACCGCCAGGAGGCCGAACTGCGCCGCAGCATGCAGGGCACCGGCGTCGAGGTGCAGCGCCAGGGTGATGTGATCCAGTTGGTCATGCCTGGCAACATCACCTTCGCCACCGACTCGGCGCAGATTTCCAGCAGCTTCTATCAGCCGCTGAACAACCTGGCCAACTCCTTCCGTCAGTACAACCAGAACAGCATCGAGATCGTCGGTTACACCGACAGCACCGGTTCGCGCAGCCACAACATGGATTTGTCGCAACGCCGTGCCCAGAGCGTGGCCGACTACCTGCTGGCGCAGGGTGTCGACTCGAGCCGTCTGAGCACGCGCGGCATGGGGCCGGATAATCCGATTGCGAGCAACGATACGCCTGACGGCCGGGCGCAGAACCGCCGTGTCGAGGTGACGTTGCGGCCCTTGCCCGGCGTGCAGTGAGGTCGCCCCGAAAAACACGAGGGAACTTCGAGCCTTTCAACGGGCTCGAAGTACTCGGCTAATTAGCTGAATTCTCAAGTGTTTTAAGGATATCTCATGAAAATCTGGCGAAATCTGGCTGCCGCAACCGCAGTCATGGCCGTGCTGGCCGGCTGTACCACCAATCCCTATACCGGTGAGCGTCAGGCGGGCAAGGCCGGCATCTATGGCGGCATCGGTGCGGCCACTGGGGCGGTGATCGGCGCTGCCACTTCGAGCAAGAAGGACCGTGCCAAGGGCGCCTTGATCGGTGCGGCCGTCGGCGGCGCGGCGGGCGGCGGTTACGGCTACTATGTCGACACCCAGGAGGCCAAGCTGCGCCAGACGCTGCAAGGCACTGGCGTGCAGGTGCAGCGCAATGGCAATGACCTGAAGCTGATCATGCCTGGCAACATCACCTTCGCCAGCAACTCCGCCGATATCTCCAGCAGCTTCTATCCGACCCTCAACTCCCTGGTGCTGGTTTTCAAGGAGTTCGACAAGAACGGCGTGAACATCGTTGGCCATACCGACAGCACCGGCTCGCAGTCTCTCAACCAGAGCCTGTCGCAGCGCCGCGCGCAGAGCGTGGCCAGCTACCTGACGGCCAATGGCGTGCCGGCGCAACGTATCTCGGCCTATGGTGCCGGCTCCAGCCAGCCGATCGCCAGCAATGCCAGCGAAGCCGGACGGGCGCAGAACCGCCGCGTCGAGATCAACCTGCAACCGCTCTGATACGGCAATTTCCCTCCCTTCCAGCCCCTGTCATGCAGGGGCTTGCTTGACTGTCTGTCGGTTATTTCCTGGCACAAGGCCATCCTCGAAAAGTCTGTCTAGACTACCCTCAATGAATGCGGAACGTTCGTACACGAATGCTGCGCGGTTGCTATTGGATGAGCCGGGGGAAAATCAATGGAGGGCAGCGTCGTTGCACCACCCAAGCCGTGGCGTCCCGTACTGTTGGCGCTACTGCTGCTGTCGGTGCTTGTCGGGTTGTTGTTGTGGCAGTGGCAGGCCTATCAGGATCGGCAGGCCGAAGGGTATCAGCAGCGTTTTCAGCTCGAGGCGCAGGAGATAGGTCAGCAGGTGCTGGCGCGCATGCAGAGCTACGAGATGGTGCTGCGGGGTGTCTCCGGGCTGCTGATCGGCAGCGCTGACGTCTCGCAGGGGGAATGGGATCGTGCCCTCGATCAGTTGCAACTGCAGGATCATTACCCCGGTATCCAGGCAGTGGCCTGGTCACGCTTCATCAGTGCCGAGCAACTCGGGGAATTTCTTGCCAGGCAGCGAGCACAAGGGCGTCTGGACTATCAGATATTTCCCGAAGGAGAACGCGAGCACTATCTGCCCATCGACTACGTCAGCCCGCTGGACTGGCGCAATCGGCGTGCGCTGGGGTTCGACATGCTCAGTGAGGCGGTGCGGCAAGCCGCCATAGAGCGGGCCATCGAGACGGGGGAGGCCAGTCTCAGCGGGCCCGTGGTATTGCGCCAGGAGACCGAAGTCAACCAGCAGCCGGGGGTGCTGTTGTTTCTGCCGGTCTTTCAGGCTGGCAAGGCTCTGAACACCCCGCAGGAGCGCCGTGCTGCGCTGCTGGGACTGGTGCATGGGGCCTTTCGCATCCATGACCTGATCGAGGGCATTCTCGGGCTGCAGAGCCGCCGCTTCGATATCGTTCTGGCTGATCGGCAGGCGAGCGACAGCCCCTTGCTCAGCATGGCGCGCCCTGGAGCGTCGCAGCCGCCGCTGTTCGGCAGCCAGCAGGATCTGGAGCTGTATGGGCGTACCTGGTCACTGAAGGTGTTCGGCACCGCCGAGTACGAGCGTGCGGTCAATGCCGAAACTCGCCAGTTCAATCTCTGGGCGGGGTTGGCGGTAGCCGTGTTGCTGGCTCTGTTGGTCGGCAGTTATCTTTATCAGCGTGACCGCAAGCAGTACACGAACGCGCTGGCCACCGCCAAGCTGAAGGAGCGCGAGGAGCGCTTTCGCCTGCTGATCGAGCGCCTGCCGGTGGCGACGCTGCTGTGCAGCGACTCAGGCCGCATCGAGATTGCCAACCGTAGCGCAGCCGAGTTGCTCGATTGCAAGGTGCCAGAGCTGATTGGCGAGTCCGTGCTGCGGGTGATCCCCAATCTCGAATCGCCTCATGACTTGCCGGCTCAACTGGCCGATTCCGACGAGCGCACGTTGCGCACGCTGCGCGGCGATTCGATTCCGGTCAGCATCAGTTTGAACAGCCTCTACGAAGGCAGCGGATATCTGCTCAACCTAGTCGACCTGCGTGCACGCAAGGTGGCTGAAGAGCGCTTTCGCCTGGTGGTGGAGGCCTCGCCCAATGCCATCCTGCTGGTCGATGACATGGGGCGGATCGCCATGGTCAATCGCCAGACCGAACTGCTCTTCGGCTATGAACGCAAGGCGCTGCTCGGTGAACCGGTGGAAATGCTCCTGCCCACCGCGCAGCGAGGCAATCACGTGGCGCTGCGCCGGGGTTATCAGGCCATGCCCGAGCAGCGCCGCATGGGTGGCAACCGCGAGCTGTTCGGGCAGCATCGGGAGGGTCGCATGATCCCGCTGGAGGTGGGGCTGTCGCCGATCCGCAATGGCGAGGAGAACCTGGTGCAGGCGGTGATCATCGACATCAGCGAGCGCAAGGCGGCCGAACACAAGTTGCGCGAGCAGGCCGAGCAACTGTTGTTGGCCAACCGCTACAAATCCGAGTTTCTCGCCAACATGTCCCATGAGCTGCGCACGCCGCTCAACAGTATCCTGATTCTCAGCGACCAGCTCCGTCAGAACGTAGCGGGCAACCTCACCGAGAAGCAGACCAAGCATGCCGATATCGTCTATCGCGCCGGCAGCGATCTGCTGCAATTGATCAACGACGTGCTCGATCTGGCCAAGGTCGAAGCAGGGCGCATCCAGATCAAGCTGGAGCCGATCAACATGCAGGACGTGCTGGTGGAACTGGATGCCAGCTTGCGTCCGATGGCCGAGGTCAAGGGCCTGCGCCTGCATACCCAGCTCGATGCCGGTGTGCCGCGCGTGGTGCATACCGACCGTGTGCGCCTGCATCAGATTCTGCGCAACCTGCTGTCCAACGCGCTCAAGTTCACCGACAGAGGTGAAGTGACGCTGACCGTGAGCAGCGAGGGGCGCCAGGCCGACGAGCGCGAGTTGCTGTGTTTCTGCGTTCAGGATACCGGCATCGGCATCGATCCCGCGCAGCACGAGCAGGTGTTCCAGGCCTTCCAGCAGATCGACGGTTCCACCAGTCGTCGCTTCGGTGGCACCGGCTTGGGTCTGGCCATCACTCGGCAACTGGTGATGGCCCTCGACGGCGACATCAGCTTGCAGAGCACACCGGGGCAAGGCTCTGCCTTTACCGTGCGGTTGCCGGTACAGACGGTGCCTGCCAGCGTCCCCGAGGCGCAGTACGAGGCGCCCCAGCGGGCCGGTGAGGGGCCGCCGCTGCTGATCGTCGAGGACGACGTCAATTTCGCCGCGGTGATCGCCGAAGAGGCCCATGCCCATGGCTTTTCCAGCGTGCAGTGCCGCACTGGGTTGCAGGCCCTGACGCTGTTGCAGCACGAGACCTTCGCGGCGGTGATTCTCGACATTCTCTTGCCCGACCTCAGTGGCTGGCAGCTCTTTCGTCGCCTGCGTGCCCAGCCGAGCCACCGCCACACGCCGGTGCACATCATCTCCTGCGTGCCGCAACCGGCGGGCTGGAATGACGACGGTACGCGCTATCTGGTCAAACCCATCGGCCGTGATGAGCTGGAGCAGGTGTTCGTCGAACTGCGCCATGGCTCTCTACAGGAGCGCAGCCTGTTGCTGGTGGAGGATGTCGAGGCCGAGCGCGAGCATTATCGCGAGCAACTGGCGCAACTGGGCTTGCAGGTCACCGCCTGCGCGGATGCCGAGCAAGCCTGTGCTTGCTATGCACAAGGCAGCTTCGCCGCCCTGGTGATCGACCTCGATCTGCCCGAGCAGGATGGCTTCGTCCTGCTCGACAGGCTCAACCAGATACGCCCGTTGCAAGGCACGCGGGTGGTGATCAATACCGGTGTCGACGTCACCCAGCAGAGCCTGCAGCGCTTGCGTCGCTACAGTGCCGTGGTGGTGTGCAAACAGGGTGACGACAGTGAGGCACTGTGCCGCGCCGTGCAGGGATTTCTTGGCGATGTGCGTGCGCCGGAGCCGACACAGGTGATCCACAGCCCATTGCAGGGGCGACGCATCCTGCTGGTGGATGACGATGTGCGCAATCTCTACGCCATGACGGCGCTGCTGGACGAGGTGGGGCTGTGCGTGACAGCGGTCAAGGACGGTCTGGAGGCCATCGCCAGCTTTCAGCAGGAGCCCTTCGATCTGATCCTGATGGACATGGCCATGCCCAACATGGACGGCTACACGGCCACGCGCCTGCTCAAGGAGGAGCATGAATGCGGCGTTCCCATCATCGCCCTCACGGCCCACGCCATGAAGGGCGATCGCGAGAAATGCATCGCTGCAGGTGCTGACGACTATATGGCCAAACCGGTCAAGCGTGATGAGTTGCTGGTGCTGTTGGAGCGCTGGCTGGGGGCGTCCGCAGGGCGCCTCTAAAAACGTAGGCGAGGTAGCCAGCACAAGGCGAAAACAAGCGAAAAAGCGGAGTTTACGAGTTGTAAATGAGCATTTTGAGCTTGTTTTTAACGCAGTGATGGCAACGCAGGTAGTTTTTAGAGGTGCCCTGCAGGGCGCCCTCTGGCAATGATCTAAGCTGATGTTAGGAGTGAGCCGTGCACGGGCATAAGGACAGAGGTGGAGCGCTGGCGATGAACAGGAACGCTGCCATGGCTGACAGGCAGATCCTGTTGGTGGTGGACGACCGTGAGGAGAACCTCGAGGCCATGCGGGCCCTGCTGGAGGAGGGTGAGTGGCAGTTGCGCTGCGTGAGTTCGGGGGAGCAGGCGCTGCGCTGCCTGCTCGAGGAGGAGGTGGGCCTCGTGCTGCTCGACGTGCAGATGCCCGGCATGGATGGCTTCGAGGTGGCCCGCCTGATGCGCGGTAACCCCCGTACCCGCCTGACCCCCATCATCTTCGTTTCCGCCATCGCTCAGACGCAGGATGCCGTGCTGCGTGGCTACAGCAGCGGGGCGGTGGATTTTCTGCTCAAACCCTTCGACCCGACCATGCTGCGGCACAAGATCCACAGCTTGCTGGAGCACGAACGCAATCGCAGCGATCTGCTGCAACTGACCCAGCAGCTCGACCGTGCCCGCGCCTTCAACGCCTCGGTATTGGACAATGCCGCCGAAGGCATCATGGTGGTGGGCCAGGATGGGCGCATCCAGTTCGCCAATCCCGCCATGGCGCAGATGCTCGACGGCGAGGTGGGGGATCTCGAGGGCAGTGATTTCATGTCCTTCCTGAGAGCGCCCTCGACCAGCGGGGGATGGCTGCACTCGGAGTTCTACCAGCACTTCCAGCGTGATGAGACCTATCGCGAGCACGAGGCCATGCTGCGTACCTTCAAGGGCGGTTTGCTGCCGGTGGCCTTGTCCTGTTCGCCGCTGCCACGCTCACAGCACGCCATGGTGATCATCGCCCTGGACATGTCGGTGGTGCGCAATCTGCACGCGCAGCTCGAGTCGCAGGCGGTGACCGACTCGCTGACCGGCCTGCTCAACCGCCGAGGCTTTCACCAGGCCCTGGAGTCGGCCTTGGCGCGGATCGAACGCAGTGGTCAACGGGTGGCCGTACTCTATCTGGATCTGGACGGTTTCAAACGCATCAACGACTCCCTGGGGCATGCGGCCGGCGACCAGCTATTGCGGCGTGTCGGCGAGCAGCTCAAGTCCTGCTTGCGCCCTTACGACAGCCTGGCGCGCATCGGCGGTGACGAGTTCACCGCCTTGCTGGACAACCTCAGCCACCCCGAGGACGCCGCCAAGGTGGCAGAGAAACTGATCGAGATGATTTCCGTCAGGCATCGCATGGAGGGGGTGGATTTCACCCTGGGCGCCAGTGTCGGCATCGCCTGCTTCCCCGAGTGCGGGCAGAGCGTCGAGGGCCTGCTGCGCGCTGCCGACATGGCCATGTACGAGGCCAAGCGCGCCGGGCGCCAGCAGTATCGCTTCTTCTCGCCGGAGATGAACGGTCGTGCGCGTTCGCGCCTGTTGCTCGAGGAAAGCCTGCGGCATGCCATCGAGAACGATGATTTCAGGCTGGTCTATCAGCCCCAGTACCACATGGCGACAGGTCGGCTGCGTGGTTTCGAGGCGCTGTTGCGCTGGCAGCACCGGGTGGCCGGCACGGTGGCGCCGAATGTCTTCATCCCGCTATTGGAGGAGACCCAGCTGATCAATCGTCTGGGGCCGTGGATCTTCCGCGAGGGCGCCAGGCAGCTCGCCGGTTTCAGGCAGCGCTTCGGCGAGGAGCTGGTGCTGAGCATCAACGTCAGCCCGGTGCAGTTCGGCATGCCGCATCTGGTCAGCGATCTGCAGCAGGTGCTCGAGACCCATTGCCTGCATCCCAGCCAACTGGAGGTGGAAGTCACCGAGAGTGCGTTGATGCAGGATCTGGAGCGCACCCAGGCGCAACTGCGCCACCTGCGCGAACTGGGCGTGAGAATCGCCATCGACGACTTCGGTACCGGCTATTCGTCCCTGGCCTATCTGCGCCACTTCGAGCTGGATACGCTGAAGATCGACCGTCTGTTCATCGCCAACATGCTCGATTCACCCCGCGATGCGGCGGTGGTCAGCACCATCATAGACCTCGGGCAGAACCTCGGTTTGGAGGTGATTGCCGAAGGGGTGGAGACCCAGGAGCAGCGTGATTGGTTGGTTGCCCATCATTGCGCTGTCATGCAGGGGTTTCTGGTGGCACCCGGCATTGCCGCCGATGCCGCACTGCAGGTGCCGGCGCAACTGGACTGGGCGCGGCTGCCTTTGCCGCGGCCCGATTGAGGCCGCAGCCTTCCGGGCCTGTCGCCTATCCCTGTTGCCGCTTGAGCGCGTCCAGCTCCGCGTCCTTTTCTTGCCACAGTTGGTTGACCCATAGCTGGAAGCGCTGGCGGTATTCCTCGTCCTGATCGTAGTTATGGCCGATGAACTCGCGTGGAATGTCCACCTGCCTGAAGTTGACCCGCACCGCGTCCAGGCGGCCGCAGAGCAGATCCCAAAAGCCGGGCACGCCGTGCGGGTAGTGGATGGTGACGTTGACGATGGCATGCAGTTGCTCGCCCATGGCATCGAGGACGAAGGCGATGCCGCCAGCCTTGGGCTTGAGCAGATGCTTGAACGGCGACTGCTGTTGGGCATGCTTGGCCGGGGTCAGGCGGGTGCCTTCGAGGAAGTTGAACACCGCCACCGGGTTGGTCTTGTAGCGCGCGCAGGCCTTGCGTGTGGTGGCCAGATCCTGGCCGCGCTTTTCCGGATGCTTGGCCAGGTATTCCTTGCTGAAGCGCTTCATGAAAGGAAACTCCAGCGCCCACCAGCACAGGCCGATTACCGGCACCCAGATCAGCTCCTGCTTGAGGAAGAACTTGAGCAGCGGCATGCGTCGGTTGAGTAGGTATTGCAGCACCAGAATGTCCACCCAGCTCTGGTGGTTGCTGGTGACCAGGTAGGAGTGTTGCGTGTCGAAACGCTCCAGGCCTTTTACCTGCCACTCGATACGACCGACCAGGCGCATCCAGAACTTGTTCACGCCGATCCAGCTCTCGGCGATGCCATGCATCACGAAACGCAGCGCACGCTGCACCGGCGCGAAGGGCAACAGCAGTTTGAGCAGGGCGATGAAGAACAGCGGCCAGCACCAGAACAGGGTGTTGAGGGCCAGCATCAGGCCGGCGATCAGGCCGCGCAGCGGGGCAGGCAGGAAGTGCAGCATCGGACGAATGTCTCCAAGGGTGGCGCATGCTGGGGGTGTTCCAGACTACCCCCGAGGGTTTCAGACGCTGCGGCAGTCCCTGCTGCGAGCCGTTTCGAGCGGCAAGGTTAACGATTGTGCACTGACCTGCAAGTGCCAGTTATGACCAGCCGGTATCGCGCCGTAGGGTGCGCTGTGCGCACCAGAGAAAACGCATCGTTTCCCGGTGCGCACGGCGCACCCTATTCAGGCCGGCGGATTGGCCGCCTGGATCGCGGTCAGGGCGATGGTGAAGACGATGTCGTCCACCAGTGCCCCGCGCGACAGGTCGTTCACCGGCTTGCGCAGCCCCTGCAGCATGGGGCCGACGCTGATGCAGTCGGCGCTGCGCTGCACCGCCTTGTAGGTGGTGTTGCCGGTGTTCAGGTCGGGGAACACGAACACCGTGGCGCGCCCGGCCACCGGGCTGTTCGGTGCCTTCTGCCGACCGACGCTGTCGATCGCCGCGGCGTCGTATTGCAGCGGGCCATCGAGCAGCAACTCCGGGCGTTTCTGCCGGGCCAGGCGGGTCGCCGCGCGCACCTTTTCCACTTCTTCACCGCTGCCGGAATCGCCGGTGGAATAGCTGAGCATGGCCACCCGTGGCTCGATGCCGAAGGCCAGCGCCGAGTCGGCGCTCTGCAGGGCGATTTCCGCCAGTTGCTCGGCGCTCGGATCCGGGTTCACCGCGCAGTCGCCATAGACCAGCACCTGATCCGGCAACAGCATGAAGAACACCGAGGACACCAGGTTGTAGCCCGGCGCGGTCTTGATCAGTTGCAGGGCCGGGCGGATGGTGTTGGCGGTGGTGTGGATGGCACCGGACACCAGGCCGTCCACCTCGTCCAGGGCCAGCATCATGGTGCCCAGCACCACGGTGTCTTCCAGTTGCGCTTCGGCCATCGGCGCATTGAGGCCCTTGCCCTTGCGCAGTTCCACCATGGGCTCGACATAGCGGCCACGGATCAGATCCGGGTCCAGAATCTCCAGGCCTTCGGGCAGCTCGATGCCTTGCGCACGGGCCACGGCCTGCACCTCTTCCGGCTTGGCCAGCAGCACGCAGCGGGCGATGCCACGCGCCTGGCAGATGGCGGCGGCCTGCACGGTGCGCGGTTCGCTGCCCTCGGGCAGGACGATACGTTTGGCCGCGGCCTTGGCCCGCTGCACCAGTTGATAGCGGAAGGCCGGCGGCGACAGGCGCAGATCATGCGGCGTGCCGCAGCGGGCGCTGAGCCAGTCATGGTCGATATGGCTGGCAACGAAGTCGGAAACCTTCTCCGCCCGCTCGCGGTCATCCACCGGGATTTCCTTGTTCATGCGGTTGAGGTTGGTGGCGGTGTCGTAGGAGCCGGTGCTCACCGTCATCACCGGCAGGCCGTTGGCCAGGGCGCCCTGACACAGTTCCATGATGCGCGGATCCGGGGCGAAGTCGCTGCACAGCAGAAGGCCGGCCAGGGGCACGCCGTTCATCGCCGCCAGGCAGGCGGAGAGGATGATGTCGTCACGGTCACCCGGCGTTACCACCAAGGTGCCCGGCTTGAGCAGTTGCACGCTGTTGGCCACGGCGCGGGCGCACAGCACGATCTTCATCATGCGTCGCTGTTCGTAATCGCCGGCGTTGAGGATGCGTGCGCCGAGCAGTTCGGCGACGTCCTTGGTGCGCGGCGCGTTGAGCTCGTCCTGCCAGGGGATGCAGCCGAGCAGGCGGAAGCTCTCGCTGTTGAGCAGGGGGGAAGTTTCCTCCAAGCGTTCGGTGAAGGCATCGATGCCATCCTGGCTGCGCACCTTGTTGAGGATCACGCCGAGCATCTTGGGATCCTTGGGGCCGCCGAACTGCTGGGCCTGGATCTCGATGCGGTCGCACAGTTCGCTGAGGCTCTCGTCCTCCGGGGCGCTGACCAGGATCACGTCGGCATCCAGGCTCTTGGCCAGGTGGAAGTTGACCCGTGCGGCGTAGCTGGCGTGGCGGGTCGGCACCATGCCTTCGACTATCACCACGTCCTTGTCCGCTGCGGCCTGCTGATAGAGGCTGATGATCTCTTCCAGCAGTTCATCCAGATGGCCGTCACCGAGCATGCGTTCGACATGGCTCAGTGGCAGTGGCCTGGGCGAGTTGAGGCCGTGGGTGCGCGAGATCAGTTCGCTGGAACGTTCCGGGCCGAGGTCGCCGGCATGCGGCTGGGCAATGGGCTTGAGGAAGCCGACCTTGAGGCCGCTGCGTTCCAGCGCACCGACCAGGCCGAGGCTGATGGAGGTAAGGCCGACACCGAAGCCGGTGGGGGCGATGAAGAAGGTATGCATGAAAAACCTCAGTCGAGCAGGGCAAGGGTGTCGAGGGCGATCTGCCGCTCTTCGTTGGTGGGCACCACCAGCACGCGCGGGGAACCGGCGCAATGGATGGCACCGGCGGCGCCGCGTACGCAGCGTGCATTGGCCTCGGCGTCGAGTTGCAGGCCGAGCAGGCCGAGATGATCGAGTGTCTTGCTGCGAACCAGCGCCGAGTTCTCGCCGATGCCGCCGGTGAAGACCAGGCCATCCAGACGGCGCAACGCGCAACTCATGGCCGCCAGTGACTTGGCCAGGCGGTAGCAGAACACCTCGATGGCCAGGGTGGCGCCGGCGTGGCCTCGCTCGCGGGCCTGCTCCAGCGTGCGCATGTCGTTGGACAGGCCGGACAGGCCGAGCAGGCCGCTGTCCTTGTTGAGCATGCTGTCGATGCGCTCCAGGCTCCAGCCCAGGTTGCGCGCCAGATGGCTGTGCAGGTTGGGGTCGACGTCGCCGCTGCGCGTGCCCATCACCAGGCCTTCCAGTGGCGTCAGGCCCATGCTGGTATCGCGGCTCTGGCCATTCTCCACCGCGCAGGTGGAACTGCCATTACCCAGGTGCGCCACCAGCCAACTGCTGGTCTCGAGCGCCAGGCCGCTCATCTGCGCGGCCTTCTGGCTGACATAGCGATGGCTGGTGCCGTGGAAGCCATAGCGTCGCACGCCATGCTCGCGGTACAGCGCTTCGGGTACGGCGTAGCGATAGGCGTGTTCGGGCAGGCTCTGGTGGAAGGCGGTATCGAACACGGCGACCTGCGTAAGCGTCGGGAACAGCTTCATCGCCGCTTCGATGCCCTGCAGGTTGGCCGGGTTGTGCAGCGGCGCCAGGGGCGCGACCTGGCGAATGGCCTGCAGGCTGGCGGCATCCAGGCGACTGGCGCTGGCGAAATGTTCGCCGCCATGTACCACCCGGTGGCCGATGCCGTGCAACTCACCGGCAGCCGCTTGCTGCACGATGGGCAGCAGATGCGACAGCGCCAGGCGATGATCGGCGCCAGGCAGTACCAGGCTGTCCTGGTGTTCGCCCCGCTGCCAGTGCAGGACGGCTTCGGGGCTGCCCAGGCGTTCGGCCAGGCCGCTGAGGATGAAGGCTTCTTGCGCTTCGTTGACCAGCGCGAACTTGATCGAGGAACTGCCGCAGTTGATGACCAGAATATTGCGTGCCGACATGTAAGCTTCCTTGGATTCTTCGTGCGACCGATCCCTGGCGCATCGGCCATGGGCGAATGAGGGCATGGAGCAACTGGGAATGCGTAGCCAGGGTCGATTCTGCCAGGGTGGTCGGTGGCGTACAGACTGAATATGGCCACAAGATAAGACTGCCAGCCAGCCGCCATGCTCGCCCTGACGAAAATCAACGATACACACAGTCCATTTGTCAGGGCTCGGGTCGCAATCACGGCCGGCCTTGGTTAGACTTGATCATTCATTCATCTTTCGCAAAAGGTCTCCCCATGCTGATCGCCGCCAACAAGGCCGTCTCCATCGATTACACCCTGACCAACGATGCCGGCGAGGTGATCGACAGCTCCGCTGGCGGCGCACCGCTGGTTTACCTGCATGGTGCCGGCAACATCATCGTCGGCCTGGAGAAGGCCCTGGTCGGCAAACAGGCCGGTGACGAAGTGCAGGTCTCCGTCGAACCCGAAGAAGCCTACGGCGAATACAGCGCCGAGCTGGTCGCGACCCTGAGCCGCGCCATGTTCGAGGGTGTCGACGAGCTGGAAGTCGGCATGCAGTTCCATGCCTCCGGCCCGGACGGCAGCATGCAGATCGTCACCATCCGCGACATCGATGGCGACGACGTCACCGTCGACGGCAACCACCCGCTCGCTGGCCAGCGTCTGAACTTCCAGGTCAAGGTCGTCAATGTACGTGACGCCAGCGAGGAAGAAGTGGCTCATGGCCACATCCATGGTGAAGGTGGTCACCACCACTGATCGAGCCGAAGCGACTTGCGGTCGTCCTTTGCGAGGAAACCGCTGCTAAGCTCAATCATGCGATCAAGGCGCCTCAGGGCGCCTTTTTCATGCATCGCAACTGGTAGGGTAGTTTGCCCTGTTGCACTGGATTCGCCGAGGACGTTCGTCATGAGTGCCTTTCACGATCTCAATCTGCGTGCGCTGGACGGCCAGGATCTGCCGCTGGCGCCATACAAGGGCCAGGTGGTGCTGGTGGTCAATGTCGCCTCCAAATGCGGCCTGACCCCCCAGTACGCCGGGCTGGAGAAGCTCTATCAACAGTACAAGGGCAACGGTTTTACCGTGCTGGGCCTGCCCTGTAACCAGTTCGCGGGTCAGGAGCCAGGCAGCGAGGACGAGATCCGCTCCTTCTGCAGCCTCAACTACGGCGTGACTTTTCCCCTGGGCAGCAAGCTGGAAGTCAACGGCCCGGGGCGTCATCCGCTGTATCGCCTGCTGGCCGGTGAAGGCGCCGAATTCCCGGGTGACATCACCTGGAATTTCGAGAAGTTCCTGGTCGGCCAGGACGGTCGCGTGCTGGCGCGCTTCTCGCCACGCACCACGCCGGACGACCCGGCGCTGATCCAGGCCATCGAGAAAGCCCTCGGCCTCTGAACGCGGGTCAGCCGCTTGGTCAGTTGGCCGGGCGGTTGACCAGGTAGGCGCGTTACTGACCTGGATCAAATCGCCATAGCTTGAATACGGCGTAATCGTCCTTATCTAGTTTGCATCTCAGCGAGCATCTTTTTTCGGGGAAGTTGTCCCGGCTCGCTCTCCTGGAGGAAGGACATTTATGCGTATCGACCGTTTGACCAGCAAGTTGCAACTTGCACTTTCCGATGCCCAATCCCTGGCCGTGGGCATGGACCACGCCGCCATCGAACCGCTGCACCTGATGCAGGCGCTGCTGGAACAGCAGGGTGGCTCGATCAAGCCGCTGCTGATGCAGGTGGGCTTTGACATCAACAGCCTGCGCCAGGGCCTGACCCGCGAGCTGGATCAGCTCGGCAAACTGCAGAACCCCACTGGTGACATCAACCTGTCGCAGGATCTGGCGCGCCTGCTCAACCAGGCCGACCGCCTGGCGCAGCAGAAGGGCGACCAGTTCATTTCCAGCGAGCTGGTGCTGCTCGCCGCCATGGACGAGAACACCAAACTGGGCAAGCTCCTGCTTGGCCAGGGCGTGTCGAAGAAGGCTCTGGAAAACGCCATTGCCAACCTGCGTGGTGGCCAGGCGGTGAATGACCCCAACGTCGAGGAGTCACGCCAGGCCCTGGACAAGTACACCGTCGACCTGACCAAGCGTGCCGAGGACGGCAAGCTCGACCCGGTGATCGGCCGTGACGACGAGATCCGCCGCACCATCCAGGTGCTGCAACGCCGCACCAAGAACAACCCGGTGCTGATCGGCGAGCCCGGTGTCGGCAAGACCGCCATCGCCGAAGGCCTGGCTCAGCGCATCGTCAACGGCGAAGTGCCCGATGGCCTGAAAGACAAGCGTCTGCTGTCGCTGGACATGGGCTCGCTGATCGCCGGCGCCAAGTTCCGTGGTGAGTTCGAGGAGCGCCTGAAAGCCGTGCTCAACGAGCTGTCCAAGCAGGAAGGGCGCATCATCCTGTTCATCGACGAGCTGCACACCATGGTCGGCGCCGGCAAGGGCGAAGGCGCCATGGACGCCGGCAACATGCTCAAACCGGCCCTGGCCCGTGGCGAGCTGCACTGCGTCGGCGCCACCACGCTGGACGAGTACCGCCAGTTCATCGAGAAGGACGCCGCGCTGGAGCGCCGCTTCCAGAAGGTGCTGGTGGACGAGCCGAGCGAGGAAGACACCATCGCCATCCTGCGTGGCCTGAAGGAGCGCTACGAGGTGCACCACGGCGTGACCATCACCGACGGCGCGATCATCGCCGCAGCCAAGCTCAGCCATCGCTACATCACCGATCGCCAGTTGCCGGACAAGGCCATCGACCTGATCGACGAGGCGGCCAGCCGCATCCGCATGGAGATCGACTCCAAGCCGGAGGAGCTGGATCGCCTGGATCGCCGCCTGATCCAACTGAAGATCGAGCGCGAGGCGCTGAAGAAGGAGGATGACGAGGCGACCAAGAAACGCCTGGTCAAGCTGGAAGAAGACATCGCCAAGCTGGAGAAGGAATACGCCGACCTCGACGAAATCTGGAAGTCGGAGAAGGCCGAGGTGCAGGGTTCGGCGCAGATCCAGCAACGCATCGAGCAGGCCAAGACCGAGCTGGAGGCGGCGCGCCGCAAGGGCGACCTCAACCGCATGGCCGAGTTGCAGTACGGTATCATCCCGGATCTGGAGCGCAGCCTGCAGATGGTCGACCAGCACGGCAAGAGCGAGAACCAGTTGCTGCGCAACCGCGTCACCGACGAGGAAATCGCCGAGGTCGTCTCCAAGTGGACGGGCATCCCGGTGAGCAAGATGCTCGAAGGCGAGCGCGAAAAACTGTTGAAGATGGAAGGTCTGCTGCACCAGCGGGTGATCGGCCAGGATGAAGCGGTGGTGGCCGTTGCCAACGCCGTGCGCCGTTCCCGTGCCGGCCTGGCCGACCCCAATCGGCCTAGCGGCTCCTTCCTCTTCCTCGGCCCCACCGGGGTGGGCAAGACCGAGCTGTGCAAGGCGTTGGCCGAGTTCCTCTTCGACACCGAAGAGGCGCTGGTGCGCATCGACATGTCCGAGTTCATGGAGAAGCACAGCGTCGCCCGTCTGATCGGTGCGCCGCCCGGCTATGTGGGGTATGAAGAAGGCGGCTACCTGACCGAGGCGGTGCGTCGCAAGCCGTATTCGGTGGTGCTGATGGACGAGGTGGAGAAGGCACATCCGGACGTGTTCAACGTCTTGCTGCAGGTGCTTGAAGACGGTCGTCTGACCGACAGCCATGGCCGCACCGTGGACTTCAAGAACACCGTGATCGTGATGACGTCCAACCTCGGCTCGGCGCAGATTCAGGAATTGGTCGGCGACAAGGAAGCGCAGCGCGCGGCGGTAATGGATGCAGTGGGCAGTCACTTCCGCCCCGAGTTCATCAACCGTATCGACGAAGTGGTGGTGTTCGAGCCGCTGGGCCGCGAGCAGATTGCCGGCATCGCCGAGATCCAGCTGCAACGCCTGCGTGGCCGCCTGGCCGAGCGCGAGCTGAGCCTGGAGCTGACCCCGGAGGCGCTCGACAAGCTGATCGCCGTGGGTTACGACCCGGTGTACGGCGCACGCCCGCTCAAGCGTGCGATCCAGCGCTGGATCGAGAACCCGCTGGCGCAGCGCATCCTGGCCGGCGACTTCGCGCCCGGTGCGCAGGTCAAGGCCAAGGTGGCGGACGACGAGATCGTCTTCGCCTGATCGCGTGCTGCATCAAAGACAAGGCCCGCCAATTCGGCGGGCCTTGTCTTTTGTAGCCCGGATGAAATCCGGGACATCGGCGTCAGGTTTTCCCGGATTGCATCCGGGCTAAGGGATATGCACGGCCTGCTCCCTCTCCCATTTATGGGAGAGGGTTGGGGAGAGGGTGGTTCAGGCGACTCGGCGTTAGCGGATAGACCCTCTCCCCAGTCTCCTCAGCAGCAACCACCCCAGTGCTTCTTCTTCGAGGTATGGCCGATACCGGGGTTGAAGCTGTTGGTCGGATCCAGCTCGCGGTAGAAACCGGCCAGCGCCGGCTTGGCCACATAGAGATGACCGACGTTGTGCTCGGCCGGGTACTCGGCGCGGCGCGCGTCCAGCAGCTTCCACATACGGTGCTCCATCGCGATGGGGTCATTGCCCTTCTTGACGATGTAGTCCTGGTGGAACACATGGCAGAAGAAGTGCCCGTAGTAGAGCTTGTGGATGATCTGCTCTTCCATCTCGTTCGGCAGCGTCTCGACCCAGTCGCGGTCGTTGCGGCGCAGGGCGATGTCCAGGGCGAGAATGTCCTCGACGCTGCTGCGGTGCGCCTCGCGATAGCGGATCGCCGCGCCGGCCACGGCGAAGCGATGCAGAAATGCCTTGCGCCCTTCCTCAGCGTCGCACTCGAAGTAGGCGCCGCTGGTGCTGTCAGTGAAATACTCGGTGAGGAAGGCACGGGTCTGCTCCAGGGTGTCGTTGGAGACCCGCACCAGCAGATGATGCTCGAAGCGATCACGGTACTCGCGCATGCGCGCTGGCAGGTGGCTGGGCAACAGGTTCATCAGCGCCTGGATCACCTTGTCGGTCACCCCGCGCAGGCCGAAACGCTCGAAGAAGCCGTCGACCCGGCTCTTCATGGCGAAGGCAGCCGGCACCTTGGACGTGCCGAACCTGTCGATCACCAGGAAGGTGTCCTTGCCGTACTTCTCGCCGATGTCGAAGGCGGTGCGGTGGATGTATTCCCCGGCAATCGGCAGGCGCGGCAGCTCGGCCAGCAGGTGACGGCGCACTTCGGTGAGGTCGTGCGGGTCATTGCTGCCGATGTAGAACACCGTGCTCGGCTCCTTGGGGAAGGTGTCCAGACGCACGGCGAACAGGCACAGCTTGCCGGCCGAGCCGGACGCCTCGAACAGGCGCGATGGGTCGGCATTGAAGCGCGCCGGGGTGTCGGCGTCGACGTCGCGAACGTGCTCGCCGTAACGCGCGTCGGAGGCCTTGGCGCTGTCCTCGTTACGCACCTGTTGTGGCGAGTAATCGCCTTTCTGCAGGCGGGTGAGGATTTCCTCCGGACTGTCACCCAGGTCTATCCCCAGGTGATTGACCAACTGCAGCGAGCCGTCGTCCTTCACCTGCGCGTACAGCGCCAGCTCGGTATAGGCCGGGCCACGGCGCACCAGGGCGCCGCCGGAGTTGTTGCAGATGCCGCCGAGCACCGAGGCGCCAATGCAGGACGAGCCGATTACCGAATGCGGCTCGCGGTTCAAGGGGGCCAGCGCCTGTTCCAGGCGATCCAGGGTTGCGCCGGGCAGGCACACCACCTGCTGGCCGTCGTTGATCAGTTGCACGCCGGTGATGCGCAGGGTGCTGATCAGCACGATCTCGCGGTCATAGTCCTCGCCATCGGGCGTCGAGCCGCCGGTCAGGCCGGTATTGGCCGCCTGCATGATGACGATACGGTCGGCTGCTACCGCTGCCTGCAGGATGCGCCACTGTTCCAGCAGCGAGCCGGGGCGTACCACCGCCAACACCTTGCCTTCGCCCGTGCGGTGGCCCTTGCGAAAGCGCCGCGTGGCTTGCTCGTCGGTCAGCACATGGCTGGCGCCGACGATCTGGCGCATCTGCGCCAGCAGGGCGTCACGGCTAACGGGAGTGGCTGCAGCATTCATGAGATCAACGCTCCTTGACCAGCAGATCCGAGGTGATTTCGCCGATGGACTTGGCGCCGGTCAGCACCATGGCCACGCGCATTTCCTTCTCGATCAGATCCAGCAGGTTGCTCACGCCAGCACCACCGGCAGTGGCCAGGGCGTAGATGAAGGCACGGCCGAGCAGCACGGTGTCGGCGCCCAGGGCGAGCATGCGCACCACGTCCAGGCCGGTGCGGATGCCGGAGTCGGCGAGAATCTTCAGCTCGCCCTTGACCGCGTCGGCGATGGCCGGCAGGGCACGGGCGCTGGACAGCACGCCATCGAGCTGACGGCCGCCATGGTTGGAGACGATGATGCCGTCGGCGCCGAAGCTCACCGCATCGCGGGCGTCTTCCGGGTCGAGGATGCCCTTGATCACCATGGGGCCGTCCCAGAAGTCGCGGATCCACTCGAGATCCTTCCAGGAAATCGACGGGTCGAAGTTCTCGCCCAGCCAGCCGATGTAATCGGCCAGGCCGGTGGGGTTACCGCGATAGGCAGAGATGTTGCCCAGATCATGCGGCTTGCCCATCACGCCGACGTCCCAGGCCCACTGCGGGTGGGTCATGGCCTGCAGCACGCGACGCAGCGGCCCGTTCGGGCCGCTCATGCCGGAGTGGGCATCGCGGTAGCGCGCGCCGGGCACCGGCATGTCCACGGTGAACACCAGGGTTGAGCAGCCGGCGGCCTTGGCGCGCTCCAGAGCGTTTTTCATGAAGCCGCGATCTTTCAGCACATAGAGCTGGAACCACATCGGCCGGTCGATGGCCGGCGCCACTTCCTCGATGGGGCACACCGAGACGGTGGACAGGGTGAAGGGGATGCCCTTGGCCGTTGCGGCCTTGGCTGCCTGCACCTCACCACGGCGCGCGTACATGCCGGTCAGGCCCACCGGGGCCAGGCCCACGGGCATGGACATCTTCTCGCCGAACAGCTCGGTAGAGAGATCCAGCTCGGACATGTTCTTCAGCACCCGCTGGCGCAGCTCGATGTTCGATAGGTCGGCGACGTTGCGGCGCAGGGTGTGCTCGGCGTAGGCGCCGCCGTCGGCGTAGTGGAACAGGAACGGCGGCAGCTTGCGCTGGGCGGCGGCACGGTAGTCGGTGGAGGCAGAAATGATCATGGAGTCATCCTGTTGCTTGAAAAGAGAAAGCCTAGCCTGACGACAGACGCCCCGACGGAGTCGGGGCGGGCATTACCAGGCGATCAGCGGGCCATCAGCGGATCACTGATACCCAGTACATAGATCGCGATCATGGCGATGATGCCGGTGAACAGCACATAGTAGAGGGTCGGCCAGATGGTCTTGCGCAACGTGCTGCCTTCGCGACCGAGCAGGCCAACGGTGGCCGAAGCCGCCACCACGTTGTGGATCGCCACCATGTTGCCAGCGGCAGCGCCCACGGCCTGCACCGCGACGATCAGCGCGCTGGAAATCCCCAGGCTGCTGGCCACGCCGAACTGGAACTGGCTGAACATCATGTTGCTGACGGTGTTGGAACCGGCGATGAAGGCGCCCAGGGCACCGATACTGGGGGCCAGCAGCGGGTAGATGCCACCGACGCTGTCGGCCACCCAACGCGCCATGAGGATCGGCATGCTGGCCAGCTCGGCGCCGTTGACCCCGGAGTTGATCAGGATACGCACCATCGGCACGGTGAACAGCAACACGAAACCGGCGCTGAGCAATACACCCGAGGACTCCTTCACCGCCTTGCCCAGGTCGCGCGCCTTCATGCCATGCAGGAAGAAGGTGGCCAGCACCACGGCGACCAGGATACCGCCCGGCAGGTACAACGGTTGGAAGTTGGCGCTGACGCCGGTTTCGCCCAGCAGGTCGGGGAAGTTCACCACCACGGCCTTCAGCGCGTTACCCACGTCCGGGAACACACGGCTGATCACCAACAGCGCGCCGACCAGCACGTAGGGCAGCCAGGCGCGCAGGGCGCTCATCGGCTTGGCGGTGAGTTCGTCCAGCTTCATCTCGACGCTGCCCAACCACTCGCTCGGCCATTGGTTGGCCGGGGCGAAGTCCCAGGTCTTCTTCGGCACCAGAAAACCGATACGAGCGGCACTGGTGACGATGGCCAGGCCGATCAGGCCGCCCAGCAGCGAGGGAAACTCCGGGCCGAGGAACACGCCGGTGAGCACATAGGGCACGACGAAGGCCAGGCCAGCGAAAATCGCGAACGGCAGCACTTCCAGGCCGGCCTTCCAGCTTTTCTCCTGACCGAAGAAACGGGTCAGCATCATCGCCATGAGGGTCGGCATGACCACGCCGACGGTGGCGTGGATGATCGCCACTTCACTGGTGATCAGTTGCAGGAACTGCGCCCAGGACGAACCTTGCTCGAGCAGATGCTGGCCGATGGTGGCGGTGTCCAGGCCGGTATTGATGCCGACGATGATCGGTGTGCCGACGGCGCCGAAGGACACCGGCGTGCTCTGTACCAGCATGCCCATCAGCACCGCTGCCATGGCCGGGAAACCGATGGCCACCAGCAGCGGTGCGGCGATGGCCGCCGGCGTGCCGAAGCCCGAGGCGCCTTCGATGAAGCAGCCGAACAGCCAGGCGATGATGATGGCCTGGATACGGCGATCCGGGCTGATGGTGGTGAAGCCGGCGCGGATGGCGGTGATGCCACCGGAGTGCTTGAGGGTGTTCAGCAGCAGAATGGCGCCGAAGATGATCCACAGCAGGCCGAGGGTAATCAGCAAGCCTTGCAGAGTCGAGGCCAGAACGCGGTTGAGAGTCATGTCCCAGGCGAACAGACCGACGGCTGCGGTGACCAGGTAAACCAGGGGCATGGCGCGCTTGGCCGGCCAACGCAGACCGATTAGCAGAATGGCGGCCAGCAGGATCGGCGAGAACGCCAGCAGGGCGAGAATTCCATTGGACATTGGGCTTTACTCCGCACGAGCGCGCGGCTGGCGCGGCAGGGATGAGGCGTGATCGAACAGGCTTGCAGCGTCTTGGGCTGTCATGGCGTGACCTCGATGGATTGTTGTTCTTGTCGGTTAAATTGGTAAGACCAATTTACAAAGTAGCGGGGTCAGGTTAAAAGTTGGCCAATTTTCTGTCAAATCGAGAAGTTAAGACTTTGGTCGTAGGACGCTGACTTGTTCGCCGGAGAGCTGCGCTATAGGCTTGCGCGACAGGGCCTTGGGGCCTGGTCAAACCATTGGAGAGGCTTGGGATGGAAGTAGGGCAGGTGCGCCAGCGGCGTCTATCGGATGACATCGTCGCGCAACTGGAAACCATGATTCTCGAAGGCACGCTGCGTGCCGGCGAGCGCTTGCCGGCCGAGCGTGCCCTGGCCGAGCAGTTCGGCGTATCTCGCCCGTCGCTGCGCGAGGCGATCCAGAAGCTGGTGGCCAAGGGGTTGCTGGTCAGCCGCCAGGGCGGTGGCAACTATGTGGCGGAAAGCATCGGCGCGACCTTCAGCGACCCGCTGCTGCAACTGCTGGAAAGCAAGGAAGATGCCCAGCGCGACCTGCTGGAGTTTCGCCACACTCTGGAAGGCTCTTGCGCCTATTACGCTGCCAGGCGGGCCACCGACCTCGACCGGCAGCGCCTGAGCGATGCCTTCGAGGCGTTGCAGGATTGCTATAACCGCAAGGGCAAGGTGACGCGCGCCGAAGAAGGGGCTGCCGATGCCCGTTTTCACCTGGCGATTGCCGAGGCCAGTCACAATGCCGTGCTGCTGCACACCATTCGGGGCCTGTTCGACCTGCTCAAACGCAACGTGGTGACCAACATCGGCGGCATGTACGCCCAGCGCGAGGAAACCCGTGACATGCTGATCGCCCAGCACCGCGCGCTCTACGAAGCCATCCTCGAAGGCCGCGCGGAGGACGCACGCGAGCTGTCGAATCGACATATCGACTACGTGCAGGAAGTGCTCTCGGAAGTGCAGCTCGAAGCCCAGCGCGTGGCGCGGGCGCAGAGGCGGTTGGGGATGTAAGGCGAGCGGCAAGCTGCAAGCCACAAGTTGCAAGTAAGAGCCTGCGTTGCTTTTGGCTTGAAGCTTGTGGCTTGCAGCTTGAAGCTGCTGCTTAGTCTTCCTTGCCCTTGCTGCGCATGGCGCGCTGGACTTCGCGGTCGGCGTCGCGTTCTTTCTCGACGTGGCGCTTGTCGAAGTCCTTCTTGCCCTTGGCCAGGGCGATTTCGCATTTGACCAGGTGCTGCTTCCAGTACAGCGACAGCGCGACGGCGGTGTAGCCTTTCTGTTGCACGGAGCCGAACAGCTTCTCCAGCTCGCGCTTGTTCAGCAGCAGCTTGCGGGTGCGGGTCGGGTCGGCGATGACGTGAGTGCTGGCGGTTTTCAATGGGGCGATATGCGCCCCCATCAGCCAGGCTTCGTCATCCTTGAGCAGCACGTAGCTGTCGACCAGCTGACCCTTGCCGGCGCGCAGGCTTTTCACTTCCCAGCCGGCCAGGGCCAGGCCCGCCTCGAACTTCTGTTCGACGAAATAATCATGCAGCGCCTTCTTGTTCAGCGCGATGGTGCCTTGAGGATGTTTCTTTTGCTTAGCCATAGGGCGCGCATTATAGGGAGTCGCCCGCGCCTGCGCCATGGGGCCGTACCGAAGCAAGCTTGAGCCCATGCGGTGAATCTTCGACAATGCGCGATCTTTTTTCCCGCAGCATGGGTGTGGCCTCTTCAATGGCGAATGACAAAGTCTCGATCCACGGTGCCTGGGCCAGTCGCTGGGTGTTCATCCTGGCCGCCACGGGCTCGGCGGTCGGGCTCGGCAATATCTGGAAGTTTCCCTACATGACGGGGATGTACGGTGGCGGAGCCTTCGTCGTCATGTATCTGTTCTGCATCGCCCTGGTCGGGCTGCCGATCATGCTGGCGGAAACCCTGATCGGGCGGCGCGGGCGGCAGAGCCCGGTCAATTCGATGAAGCATCTGGCTGCCGAGGCCGGCGCCTCGAAACACTGGTCGCTGGCGGCGCTGATGGGCCTGGTCGCGGCGCTGTTGATCCTGTCTTTCTACAGCGTGGTGGCCGGCTGGTCGCTGGACTATATCCTCGCCATGGGCCGTGGCGATTTCGCAGGTATCAGCGCCGATGGGGCGGGTGCAGCATTCGGCGGGCTGACCGCCGATCCCTGGCGACTGACCCTGTGGCACAGCCTGTTCATGCTGATCACCGCCTTCGTCATCGCCAAGGGCGTGGTGGCCGGGCTGGAGCGCAGCCTGCGCATCATGATGCCGTTGCTGTTCGTGCTGCTGCTGGTGCTGCTGGGTTACAGCTTCACCACCGGGCATTTCCGCGAGGGTTTCGACTTTCTCTTCCATTTCGATGCGAGCAAGGTGCAAGGCGGCATTCTTGCGGCCATGGGCCACGCCTTCTTCACCCTGAGCGTGGGGGTTGGCTCGATCATGGTCTACGGCTCCTACATGCCGAAGAAGGCGTCGATCGGTGCCACGGTACTGACCGTTGGCGTGCTCGACACCCTGGTGGCGCTGACCGCCGGCCTGGCGCTGTTTCCCATCGTCTTCGCTGCCGGCCTGGAGCCAGGGGGCGGGCCGGGACTGATGTTCGTCACCCTGCCGATTGCCTTCGGCAATATCGCCTTCGGCCAGGTGATGGGGCTGATCTTCTTCGTGCTGGTGGCGGTCGCCGCCTGGAGTTCCTCGATCTCCATGCTCGAACCGGCGGTGGCCTATTTCGTCGAGAAAACCGGGCGCAGCCGTGCCATGGTGACCGCTGTGCTGGCGCTGTTCTGCTGGTTGATGGGCATGGGCACGGTGCTCTCCTTCAATCTCTGGGAGCAGGCCAAGTTCTTCGTCTTCGGTGAAGACGGCTTCCACCTGTTGCAGTGGGGCGCCGCAGGCGGCAAGACCTTCTTCGACAGCATCGATTACTTCACCAGCCGTATCCTGCTGCCGCTCGGGGGGCTGTCCTTCGCCCTGTTCGCGGGCTGGGTGCTGAGCCGCGAGGCGGTGCGCGAAGAACTGGCGATCGCCAATCCGCGCCTGTTCAGCCTGGTGCTCTGGCTGATTCGTGTGGTGGCGCCCATCGGCGTACTGATCGTCTTCATTGCGGAGCTGAGCAAATGACGACTCGCATTCAACGTTCGGCCTTGTTGCCTTATCCGGCGCAGGCGCTGTTCGACCTGGTCAATGACGTGGCCAGTTACCCGCAGTTCCTGCCCTGGTGCTCTGGCAGTCAGGTGCTGGAAGTCAGCGAAACGCAGATGCGTGCCAGCCTGGAAGTGGCCAAGGGCAGCATCAGCCAGCGCTTCGTCACGCGCAACGCGCTGGTGCCGGGGCAACGGATTGAGATGAACCTGGAAGAGGGCCCGTTCTCCGCGCTCAATGGCGTCTGGGAGTTCAAGGCGCTGGGTGACAAGGCCTGCAAGATCAGCCTCGATCTGACCTTCGACTATGCCGGGCCCTTGGTACGCGCTACCCTCGGCCCTCTGTTCAATCAGGCGGCCAACACCCTGGTGGACGCCTTCTGTCAGCGAGCCAAGCAACTCTATGGATAGCCGCAGCATCGCCATCGAAGTGGTCTACGCCCTGCCTGACAGGCAACGCCTGCTGCGCCTGTCGGTGCCAGCCGGCACCACCGTGCGTGAGGCGGCGCTGCGTTCCGGCATGCAGCAGTATTTCCCCGAGCTGGATCTGCAGCAGGCGCCGCTGGGGATTTTCGGCAAGGCCGTGGCCAAGCCCGAGGAGCGCGTATTGGAAGAGGGCGAGCGGGTGGAAATCTACCGGCCGTTGATTGCCGACCCCAAGGAGGTGCGCAAGCAGCGTGCCGCCAGGGCCAAGGCCAAGGAAGAGGGCGAGGAGTCAGCCTGAGCTTTGCAGGCGCAGATGCAAAAAGCCCGGAATCGCTTCCGGGCTTTTCCTGTCCGCCTGTTACTGTGCGTCGGTATCCAGCGGCTCTGGCGTCGGCACCGGCACGGTTTCCACCTGATCCACCTCGCGCTGGATCTGCTCCAGCAGCGAGCCCGGGGCGGCAGGCTTGTCATCCTGCGGCTTGGTGGGTTGAGCGGTGCTGGTATCGCTGCCAGCGCCCATGATGGCTTGGTCACGGCTGACACCGGGCATGAAGTCACCCGCCAGACCGATGAGCTGGTCGCTGCCGTCGAACACTAGGCTGACGCGTTCCTGCTGACGTTCGCCGCCGCCTGGCTGGATGCTGTACAGGTAGTCCCAGCGGTCAGCATGGAAGGTATCGGTGATCAGCGGATTGCCCATGATAAACCGCACTTGGCGCCGGGTCATTCCTGGGCGTAGCTGGTCTATCATGTCCTGCGTCACGACATTGCCCTGTTGAATGTCGATCTTGTAAACCCCGGGGAATGAACAACCGGCGAGTGCGAAGAGCCCGGTCAGTGACAGGCTGGTCAGCAAGAGCTTGGTTTTTTGCATCGGAGGGTGACTTCCACTATCTTGGGCATCTTGAACCCCGGATCATACCCGTATTAAGGGAGGCTGCGAAAGCAGCCCCTACGAGAAAGCAGACCATGGTTGAAAATAACGAACTGCGCAAAGCTGGACTGAAAGTGACTCTGCCACGAGTCAAAATCCTGCAGATGCTCGACAATGCTGAGTATCGCCACATGAGCGCAGAAGATGTCTACAAGGCGCTGATGGAGGCGGGTGAGGATGTCGGCCTGGCCACCGTCTACCGCGTGCTGACTCAGTTCGAGGCCGCCGGTCTGGTCGTGCGTCATAACTTCGACGGCGGTCATGCGGTGTTCGAACTGGCCGACAGCGGCCACCACGACCACATGGTCTGCGTCGATTCCGGCGAGGTGATCGAGTTCTTTGATTCCGAGATCGAGAAGCGCCAGAAGGAGATCGTCAGGGAGCATGGCTTCGAGCTGGTCGACCACAATCTGGTGCTGTACGTGCGCAAGAAGAGCTGATGCTTCTGTTGCAATGAATGAAAAGGCGACCCTCGGGTCGCCTTTTTTATTGCCGTAGCCCGGATGCAATCCGGGACGGACTTGCATCCGGGCTACGCACTCATTTGTAGGAGCGAGCTCTGCTCGCGAACGGAGTTGAGGTCGCAAGCTTCGCGAGCAGAGCTCGCTCCTACAAGGGCTAAGCATTGGCCGTAGCCTTGGGTTCTATCTGGGCAACAGGCTCTAGGCGGCCTGGGCGCTGGTGACCATCTTGCGCGCGTGAGCCAGGGATTCCTCGGTCAGGTCGACGCCGCCAAGCATGCGGGCGATTTCCTCGACGCGGCCGTTCTCGTCCAGCTTGCTCACGGCGGTGGAGGTGGCATCGACGCCGCGGCGCTTGTGCACGAACAGGTGCTGATGACCCTGGGCGGCCACTTGCGGCAGGTGGGTGACGCACAGCACCTGGCCGCGTTCGCCCAGGCGGCGCAGCAGTTGCCCGACCACCTCGGCGGTGGGGCCGCCGATGCCCACGTCCACTTCGTCGAATACCAGGGTCGGTACGCGCGAGGTCTGCGCGGTGATCACCTGGATCGCCAGGCTGATGCGCGACAGTTCGCCGCCCGAGGCCACCTTGGCCAGACCGCGCAGCGGCTGCCCCGGGTTGGCGCTGACCAGGAACTCCACGGCTTCCAGGCCATGGCCGTTGGGTTCGGCATTGTCCAGCGGTTGTAGCTGGATGCTGAAGCGCCCACCCGGCATGCCCAGCGTCTGCATCTCCTCTTGCACGGCGGTGGCCAGGCGTTCGGCTGCGCTGCTGCGCAGGTTACTGAGTTCCGCGGCCTTCTCCTGGTAATGACGCTCGTAGGCGGCCAGCTCTTCGGCCAGGCGCTCGCCGGCTTCGTCGTCGGCATTGAGGCTTTCCAGCTCCTCGAACAATTGCTGTTGCAGGGCTGTCAGTTCGTTGGGCTGGATGCGGTGCTTGCGCGCCAGGGTATAGATGGTGTCCAGGCGCTCTTCGAGAAACTGTTGGCGCTGCGGGTCGGCATCGAAGTGATCGACGAAGCGGTTCAGCTCGCCTACGGCTTCCTCGACCTGGATCTGGGCGTTGGCCAGCAGGTTGCTGGCTTCGCCCAGGGCGCCGCCCTGGCCTGCGAAGGCGCCGAGGCGGTTGAGGCTGGCGGTGAGCGCCGAGAGCACGTTGCCGGCGTCGCTCTCGCTGCACAGGTCGAGCACCTGGCGGCAGGCGCCGAGCAGGGCTTCGGCATTGCTCAGGGCCTTGTGCTCCTGCTCGAGCTGTTCCAGCTCGTTCTCGCCCAGGGCGAGGTTCTCCAGTTCTTCGAGCTGGTAGCTGAGCAACTGGTGGCGGGCGCGTTGTTCGTCGCCCTGGCTGGAGATGCGCTCCAGCTCGTTGCGCGTCTGCTTCCAGCGTTGCGCGGCGAGCTGCACCTGGCGCGCCAGTTCCTGGCTGCCGGCGTAATCGTCGAGCAGGCGGCGGTGGGTGTCGCTCTTGAGTAGCGATTGGTGTTCGTGCTGGCTGTGGATGTCGATGATCAGCTCGCCCAGCGCCTTGAGATCGGCCTGCGGGCAGGGGCTGCCGTTGATGTAGCCGCGTGAGCGGCCCTCGGCGGTGATCACCCGGCGCAGGATGCACGGGCCGTCGTTGTCCAGGTCGCGTTCGGCGAGCCAGGCGCGGGCTTCGGGGATGTCCGCCAGGTCGAAGCTGGCGAGGATGTCCGCCTTGTCCGCGCCGGGGCGCACCACGGCGCTGTCGGCGCGGTCACCCAGGCACAGGCCGAGGGCGTCGAGCATGATCGACTTGCCGGCGCCGGTTTCGCCGCTGATGGCGCTCATGCCGGCGTCCAGCTCGAGATCCAGATGGTCGACGATGGCGTAGTTGTGGATGGACAGGTGCACCAGCATGGCGAACGCTCCCGAATTGATGTCTGGTTATTTATACAGTGTTTTTTCTGGTGCTGACAATCCTCCTTTATCGCCCCTTGAAAGCTGTGGAATTGGCTCCATATAGGCGGCAGGTGCGCGGTTCGGATCCGCGCCGATTCATTCGAGAGGAGAGAGGCATGGCTGACGAACAGAACCTGGATACGCAGAACCCCGAGGCGCAGGCAGCGGAGAATGCCGCGTCGAGCGATGATCTGGCGGCTCGCGTGCAGGCCCTGGAAGAGCAGCTGGCAGCGGCGCAGGATCAGTCGTTGCGCATGGCGGCCGAGCTGCAGAACGTGCGTCGTCGCGCCGAGCAGGATGTGGAGAAGGCGCACAAGTTCGCCCTGGAAAAATTCGCCAACGACCTGCTGCCGGTGGTCGACAGCCTGGAGCGCGGCCTGGAGCTGTCCAGCCCGAACGACGAAGCGCTCAAGGCCGTGCGCGAAGGCATGCAACTGACCCTCAAGCTGTTCATCGACACCCTGGCCCGGCATTCGCTGGAGGCGCTCGACCCGCACGGTGAGCCGTTCAACCCGGAGCATCACCAGGCCATGGCGATGGAAGAGAGCACCAAGGTCGAGCCGAACTCCGTGCTCAAGGTGTTCCAGAAGGGCTATCTGCTCAATGGTCGCCTGCTGCGCCCGGCCATGGTCGTGGTCAGCAAGGCACCGACCACGCCGCCGCCGTCCATCGACGAGCAGGCTTGAAATATCCGGGGGCGACCCCATCTCTGAGTCAAGCGTTTTAGTGCTACCGGCGCCTGCGAAACGAGGCGGCGGGAAAATCAAAGTTTCGGGAGAACATTCATGGGCAAAATCATCGGTATCGACCTGGGGACTACCAACTCCTGCGTCTCCATTCTGGAAAACGGCAACGTCAAGGTGCTGGAGAACGCCGAAGGCGCTCGCACCACGCCGTCCATCATTGCTTACGCCAACGATGGCGAAATCCTGGTTGGCCAGTCCGCCAAGCGTCAGGCAGTGACCAACCCGCACAACACCCTGTACGCGGTGAAGCGTCTGATCGGTCGTCGTTTCGACGAGGACGTGGTGCAGAAAGACATCGGCCTGGTGCCGTACAAGATCGCCAAGGCCGACAACGGTGATGCCTGGGTCGAGGTCAACGGCCAGAAGATGGCACCGCCGCAGATCAGCGCCGAAGTGCTGAAGAAGATGAAGAAAACCGCCGAGGACTACCTGGGCGAGCCGGTGACCGAAGCGGTGATCACCGTTCCGGCCTACTTCAACGACAGTCAGCGTCAGGCCACCAAAGACGCCGGTCGCATCGCCGGCCTCGACGTCAAGCGCATCATCAACGAGCCGACCGCGGCTGCGCTGGCCTATGGCATGGACAAGGCCAAGGGCGACCACACCGTGATCGTCTATGACCTGGGCGGCGGTACCTTCGACGTGTCGGTGATCGAGATCGCCGAAGTCGACGGCGAGCACCAGTTCGAGGTGCTGGCCACCAACGGTGACACCTTCCTCGGTGGTGAGGACTTCGACATCCGCCTGATCGATTACCTCGTCGACGAGTTCAAGAAAGAAACCGGCATGAACCTCAAGGGCGACCCGCTGGCCATGCAGCGCCTCAAGGAAGCCGCCGAGAAGGCCAAGATCGAGCTGTCCTCGAGCCAGTCGACCGACGTCAACCTGCCGTACATCACCGCAGACTCCACCGGGCCGAAACACCTGAACGTGAAGATTTCCCGTTCCAAGCTGGAAGCGCTGGTCGAGGATCTGGTGCAGCGCACCATCGAGCCGTGCCGCACTGCGCTGAAGGACGCCGGTATCGACGTCGGCAAGATCGACGACGTGATCCTGGTCGGCGGTCAGACCCGCATGCCGCTGGTACAGAAAACCGTTGCCGAGTTCTTCGGCAAGGAGCCGCGCAAGGACGTCAACCCGGACGAAGCCGTGGCCATGGGTGCTGCCATTCAGGGCGCCGTGCTGGCCGGTGACGTCAAGGACGTGCTGCTGCTCGACGTCTCCCCGCTGACCCTGGGTATCGAAACCATGGGCGGAGTGATGACTCCGCTGATCGAGAAGAACACCACCATCCCGACCAAGAAGTCGCAGGTGTTCTCCACTGCTGATGACAACCAGAGCGCCGTGACCATTCACGTGCTGCAGGGTGAGCGCAAGCAGGCCGTACAGAACAAGTCCCTGGGCAAGTTCGACCTGGCCGAGATTCCGCCGGCTCCGCGTGGCGTGCCGCAGATCGAAGTGACCTTCGACATCGATGCCAACGGCATCCTGCACGTGTCCGCCAAGGACAAGGCCACCGGCAAGCAGCAGTCCATCGTCATCAAGGCCAACTCCGGCCTGTCCGACGAGGAAATCGAGCGCATGGTGCGTGACGCCGAGGCTAACGCCGAGGAAGACCGCAAGTTCGAGGAGTTGGCCACCGCGCGCAACCAGGGCGATCAACTGGTGCATGCCTCTCGCAAGATGATCACCGAGGCGGGCGACAAGGCCACTGCCGACGAGAAGGCGGCCATCGAGAAGGCCATCGGCGAACTGGAAGTGGCCATCAAGGGCGACGACAAGGAAGCCATCGAAGCCAAGATGAACGCCCTGTCCGAGGCCACCACGCCGCTGGCGCAGAAGATGTACGCCGAGCAACCGCAAGCCGGTGCTGCCCAGGCGGACGCTGCCGATGCCAAGGATGCCGGTGACGACGTGGTCGACGCCGAATTCGAAGAGGTCAAGGAGAACAAGTAAGGTCAGCGGCCTCGCGCCGCGCCTTCTTTCGCTCCGACCCGTCGTCCGCGGCGGGCAGGATTCGCCGCGCGGGAGCTCTCTCCCGCGTCGGCGTATCTGGAGCTCACGAATCTGAGAGTGCAGCACAACTATGGCAAAACGAGACTATTACGAAGTCCTGGGCGTGGAACGCGGCGCCAGCGAGGCCGACCTGAAGAAGGCCTACCGCCGCCTGGCGATGAAGTACCACCCGGATCGCAACCCGGACGACAAAGAGGCCGAGGATCGCTTCAAGGAGGCCAATGAGGCTTATGAAGTGCTCTCCGATGCGGCCAAGCGCTCGGCTTATGACCAGTACGGTCATGCCGGCGTCGACCCGCAGATGGGCGGCGCTGGCGGTGCCGGTTTCGGCGGCGCCAACTTCTCCGACATCTTCGGCGACGTGTTCAGCGATTTCTTCGGCGGTGGCCGTGGCGGTTCCCGTGGCGGCGCTCAGCGCGGCTCGGATCTGCGCTACACCCTGGAGCTGGATCTGGAAGAGGCGGTGCGTGGCACCAACGTGACCATTCGCGTGCCGACCCTGGTCGGTTGCAAGACCTGCGATGGCACGGGTGCCAAGAAAGGCACCAGCCCGGTGACCTGTACCACCTGTGGGGGTATTGGTCAGGTACGCATGCAGCAGGGCTTCTTCTCCGTGCAGCAGACCTGCCCGCGCTGCCATGGCACCGGCAAGATGATCACCGACCCCTGTGGCAGTTGCCATGGTCAGGGCCGTGTGGAAGAGAGCAAGACACTGTCGGTCAAGGTGCCGCCAGGCGTCGACACCGGCGACCGCATTCGCCTGTCCGGCGAGGGCGAGGCGGGTGCTCATGGCGGCCCGGCCGGCGACCTCTATGTGGTGGTCAACGTGCGCGAGCACGCGATCTTCCAGCGTGACGGCAAGCACCTGTACTGCGAGGTGCCGATCAGCTTCGCCGACGCAGCCCTGGGTGGCGAGCTGGAAGTGCCGACCCTCGATGGTCGGGTCAAGCTGAAGATCCCTGAAGGCACCCAGACCGGCAAGCTGTTCCGCCTGCGTGGCAAGGGCGTGGCCCCGGTACGCGGTGGTGCGGCAGGCGACCTGATGTGCCGGGTGGCGGTGGAAACACCGGTCAACCTGAACAAGCGCCAGCGCGAACTGCTCGAAGAGTTCCGCAAGTCGCTGCAGGGCGACGACTCCCATTCGCCCAAGGCCAATGGCTGGTTCGAGGGCGTGAAGCGCTTCTTTGGTGACGTTTAACTGAGCATCAAGCTGCAAGCCACAAGCTGCAAGAGGTATTGCGCTTGGCTTGTAGCTTGAGGCTTGCAGCTTGGAGCTGATGCTATGCAACGTATCGCAGTGATGGGCGCCGCCGGGCGCATGGGCAAGACCCTGATCGAGGCCGTCAGCCAGGCCGAGGGCGCCAGGCTCAGCGCGGCCATCGACCGCGCCGACAGCAGCCTGATTGGCGCCGACGCCGGTGAGCTGGTCGGCCTTGGCAAGATCGGCGTGACCCTGGTGGGTGACCTGGCGACGGTGGTCGATGACTTCGACGTGCTGATCGACTTCACCCATCCATCGGTGACCCTGAAGAATCTGGAAGTCTGCCGTCAGGCCGGCAAGGCCATGGTCATTGGCACCACAGGTTTTACTGTGGAAGAGAAGCAGCAACTGAGCGACGCGGCCAAGCAGATTCCCATCGTCTTCGCTGCCAACTTCAGCGTGGGCGTCAACCTATGCCTGAAGCTGCTGGATACCGCTGCCCGTGTGCTGGGCGATGACGTGGATATCGAGATCATCGAAGCTCACCACCGGCACAAGGTCGACGCACCGTCCGGCACCGCGCTGCGTATGGGGGAGGTGGTCGCCGACGCGCTGGGGCGTGATCTGCAGAAGGTCGCCGTCTACGGTCGCGAAGGCCAGACCGGCGCGCGTGAGCGTGAAACCATCGGCTTCGCCACCGTGCGTGCCGGCGACGTGGTGGGCGATCACACCGTACTATTCGCCGCCGACGGCGAGCGCGTGGAGATCACCCACAAGGCCTCCAGTCGCATGACCTTCGCCAAGGGCGCCGTGCGTTCGGCACTGTGGCTGGCCGGACGTGATGCCGCGCTGTATGACATGCAGGACGTGTTGGGGCTGAGGTGAGCGGCAAGCCTCAAGCGACAAGCTGCAAGTAAGGGCTTGACGACCCAGGGCGGACTTTTGCGCTGATGAGCTTGCAGGGGGCGGCCATCCGTATTGCAGCTTGGAATTCGGGTGGACCGAAAAAGGCTTTTCCTGTAAGCTTCCTGTTTTAGTGTGTCCACTAAAAGTTACGCAGAATGGCTCAAATAAAAAAGCGGGATGACCTTCACACGTCATCCCGCTTTTTTACAACCTGCGTTTGCTTCAAGCCTTGTTCGAGACGGAGGTCTTCTTGACTAAGCCAGCCCCCAAACCTGCCATTTTGGCCCTTGCTGACGGCAGCATTTTTCGCGGCGATTCCATCGGGGCCGATGGCCAGACGATCGGAGAGGTGGTGTTCAACACCGCCATGACCGGCTATCAGGAAATTCTCACCGATCCGTCCTATGCCCAGCAGATCGTCACCCTGACCTATCCGCACATCGGCAATACCGGCACCACCCCGGAAGACGGCGAGTCCTGCAGTGTGTGGGCGGCCGGCCTGATCATTCGCGACCTGCCGCTGATTTCCAGTAGCTGGCGCGACAAGCAGCCGCTGGACGAATACCTGAAAGCGAACGGCACCGTCGCCATCGCCGGTATCGACACTCGCCGCCTGACCCGCATCCTGCGTGAGAAGGGCTCGCAGAACGGCTGCATTCTGGTTGGTGACGATGCCACCGAAGAGAAGGCGCTGGAGTTGGCGCGCAGTTTCCCGGGCCTCAAAGGCATGGATCTGGCCAAGGAAGTCACCTGCGCCAAACCCTACGAATGGCGCTCCAGTGTGTGGAACCTGGAAAGCGACAGCCACCCGCTGATCTCGGCCGAGGAGCTGCCATACCATGTGGTGGCCTACGACTACGGCGTGAAGCTGAACATCCTGCGCATGCTGGTCGCTCGCGGCTGCCGCCTGACCGTGGTACCGGCGCAGACGCCGGCCAGTGAAGTGCTGGCACTCAATCCCGATGGCGTGTTCCTGTCCAACGGGCCTGGCGACCCCGAGCCGTGCGACTACGCGATCAAGGCGATCAAGGAAATCCTGGAAACCGATCTGCCGGTGTTCGGCATCTGCCTCGGCCACCAGCTTCTGGCCCTGGCCTCCGGTGCCAAGACCGTCAAGATGGGCCACGGCCACCATGGCGCCAACCACCCGGTACAGGATCTGGATTCCGGCGTGGTGATGATCACCAGCCAGAACCACGGTTTCGCTGTGGACGAGAGCAGCCTGCCGAGCAATGTGCGGCCGATTCACAAGTCGCTGTTCGATGGCACCCTGCAGGGCATCGAACGAACCGACAAGGCCGCTTTCAGCTTCCAGGGTCACCCGGAAGCCAGCCCAGGCCCGCACGACGTTGCGCCGCTGTTCGACCGTTTCATCAATGAGATGGCCAAACGCCGCTAAGCCCGCCGAGCAGAGAATTCGAGAAGACCATGCCAAAACGTACAGATATCAAAAGCATCCTGATCCTCGGCGCCGGCCCCATCGTCATCGGCCAGGCCTGCGAGTTCGACTACTCCGGCGCCCAGGCGTGCAAGGCGCTGAAGGAAGAAGGTTTCCGCGTCATTCTGGTGAACTCCAACCCGGCCACCATCATGACCGACCCGGCCATGGCCGACGCCACCTACATCGAGCCGATCAAGTGGGCCACCGTGGCCAAGATCATCGAGAAGGAGCGCCCGGACGCACTGCTGCCGACCATGGGCGGCCAGACCGCGCTGAACTGCGCGCTGGATCTGGAGCGCCACGGCGTGCTGGAGAAATTCGGCGTCGAGATGATCGGTGCCAACGCCGACACCATCGACAAGGCCGAAGACCGTTCGCGCTTCGACAAGGCGATGAAGGACATCGGCCTGGCCTGCCCGCGTTCGGGTATCGCCCACAGCATGGAAGAAGCCTACGGCGTGCTGGAGCAGGTGGGCTTCCCCTGCATCATCCGCCCCAGCTTCACCATGGGCGGCACCGGCGGCGGTATCGCCTACAACCGTGAAGAGTTCGAGGAAATCTGCGCCCGTGGTCTGGATCTGTCGCCGACCAACGAGCTGCTGATCGACGAATCGCTGATCGGCTGGAAGGAATACGAGATGGAGGTGGTCCGCGACAAGAAGGACAACTGCATCATCGTCTGCTCCATCGAGAACTTCGACCCCATGGGCGTGCACACCGGCGACTCCATCACCGTGGCCCCGGCGCAGACCCTGACCGACAAGGAATACCAGATCATGCGCAACGCCTCCCTGGCGGTGCTGCGTGAGATCGGTGTGGAAACCGGCGGCTCCAACGTGCAGTTCGGCATCTGCCCGAACACCGGGCGCATGGTGGTGATCGAGATGAACCCGCGCGTGTCGCGTTCCTCGGCACTGGCCTCCAAGGCCACCGGCTTCCCCATCGCCAAGATCGCCGCCAAGCTTGCAGTGGGTTACACCCTCGACGAGCTGTCCAACGACATCACTGGCGGTCGTACCCCGGCGTCCTTCGAGCCGGCCATCGACTACGTGGTGACCAAGGTTCCGCGCTTCGCCTTCGAGAAGTTCCCCAAGGCCGACGCCCGCCTGACCACCCAGATGAAGTCCGTCGGTGAGGTCATGGCCATCGGTCGTACCTTCCAGGAGTCGGTGCAGAAAGCTCTGCGCGGCCTGGAAGTCGGCGTTGCCGGCTTCGACCCGAAACTCGACCTCAACGACCCGGAAGCCGAGAGCATCCTCAAGCGCGAGCTGACCGTGCCCAGCGCCGACCGTATCTGGTACGTGGCCGATGCCTTCCGCGCTGGCAAGACTGTCGCCGAAGTATTCGAGCTGACCCGCATCGACGAGTGGTTCCTGGTGCAGATCGAGGATCTGATCAAGGACGAAGCCACCGTGCAGACCCTGGGTCTGTCTGCCATCGACTTTGAGCTGATGTTCAAGCTCAAGCGCAAGGGCTTCTCCGATGCGCGTCTGGCCAAGCTGCTGGGCGTTTCCGAGAAGAGCCTGCGTGCGCACCGTCACAAGCTGAAAGTGCTGCCGGTGTACAAGCGCGTCGACACCTGCGCCGCCGAATTCGCCACCGACACCGCCTACATGTACTCGACCTACGAGGAAGAGTGCGAGGCCAACCCGTCGAGCCGCGAGAAGATCATGATTCTCGGCGGCGGCCCCAACCGTATCGGCCAGGGCATCGAATTCGACTATTGCTGCGTGCACGCGGCGCTGGCCATGCGTGAAGACGGCTTTGAAACCATCATGGTCAACTGCAACCCGGAAACCGTTTCCACCGACTACGACACTTCCGACCGCCTGTACTTCGAGCCGGTGACCCTGGAAGACGTGCTGGAGATCGTCCGCGTCGAGCAGCCCAAAGGCGTCATCGTCCAGTACGGCGGCCAGACCCCGCTGAAGATCTGCCGCGCCCTGGAAGAGGCCGGCGTGCCGATCATCGGCACCAGCCCCGAGGCCATCGACCGCGCCGAAGACCGCGAGCGCTTCCAGCAGATGGTGCAGCGCCTGAACCTGCGTCAGCCGGCCAACGCCACCGCGCGCAGCGAAGACGAAGCCCTGGCCCTGTCGAAGAACATCGGCTACCCGATGGTGGTGCGTCCGTCCTACGTACTGGGCGGCCGAGCGATGGAAATCGTCTACCAGGAAGAAGAACTCAAGCGCTACATGCGCGAAGCGGTGAAGGTGTCCAACGACAGCCCGGTGCTGCTGGATCGCTTCCTCAACTGCGCCATCGAAGTGGACGTGGATGCGGTCAGCGACGGCGAAATCGTGGTCATCGGCGCCATCATGCAGCACATCGAGCAGGCCGGCGTGCACTCCGGTGACTCCGCCTGCTCGCTGCCGCCGTACTCGCTGCCGGCGCACATCCAGGACGAGATCCGCGAGCAGGTCAAGAAGATGGCCCTGGAGCTCGGCGTGGTCGGCCTGATGAACGTGCAGATGGCCGTGCAGGGCGAGGACATCTACGTCATCGAAGTGAACCCGCGCGCCTCGCGTACCGTGCCCTTCGTCTCCAAATGCGTCGGCGAGTCGCTGGCCAAGGTGGCGGCGCGCGTCATGGCCGGCAAGACCCTGGCCGAAGTGGGCTATACCGAAGAGATCATCCCGCCTTTCTACAGCGTCAAGGAAGCGGTGTTCCCCTTCGCCAAGTTCCCGGGCGTCGACCCGATCCTCGGCCCGGAGATGAAATCTACCGGTGAGGTGATGGGCGTCGGCGACAGCTTCGGCGAAGCCTTCGCCAAGGCCCAGGTCGGTGCCAGCGAAATCCTGCCGAACGCCGGCGTCGCTTTCATCAGCGTGCGTGAGGATGACAAGGCCGAGGCCGTGCAGGTCGCGCGCGATCTGGTCAGTCTCGGCTTCGAGGTGGTGGCCACCGCCGGTACCGCCAAGGTGATCGAGGCCGCTGGCCTGCCGGTGCGCCGCGTGAACAAGGTGACCGAAGGTCGTCCGCACGTGGTCGACATGATCAAGAACGACGAAGTCACCCTGATCATCAATACCACCGAGGGGCGTCAGTCCATCGCTGACTCCTACTCGATCCGTCGTAACGCCCTGCAGCACAAGATCTACTGCACCACCACCATCGCGGCGGGGCAGGCGGTCTGTGAGGCGCTCAAGTTCGGTCCTGAGAAGACCGTGCGCCGGCTGCAGGATCTGCATGCAGGAATCAAGGCATGAACAAGTACCCCATGACCGTCCAGGGCGCTCGCGCCCTGGAAGAAGAGCTGGCGCACCTGACCAAGGTGCGTCGTCCGGCACTGAGCCAGGCGATCGCCGAGGCCCGTGAGCTGGGCGATCTCAAGGAAAATGCCGAATACCATGCCGCCCGTGAGGAGCAGGGCATGGTCGAGGCGCGTGTGCGTGATATCGAAGGTCGCCTGCAGAATGCGGTGATCATCGATGTCACCACTATCGAGCACACCGGCAAGGTGATCTTCGGCACCACCGTGGAAATCGCCAACGTCGAGACCGACGAAAGCGTGACCTACCAGATCGTTGGCGAAGACGAAGCCGACATCAAGCAAGGCAAGATCTCCGTCGGCTCACCCATCGCCCGTGCCCTGGTGGGCAAGAGCGAAGGTGACGTGGTCGGCGTGCAGACCCCCAGCGGCCTGGTCGAGTACGAGATTGTCGAAGTCCGCCACATTTAAGCCGCAACAGCCGTCACGGGCCACTGCCGTCAGTTGGCAGTTGGCCCAGACCCTCTGGGTCGGCGGCCTGTGGGTGTTGCAGTTCGTCATCCTGCCGGCCATTGGCCAGACCGGGCTGGCGCCGCTGCTGGTGCAGGACATTTCCGCGCAACTGACGCCGCTGCTGATTGGCCTGGCGGCTGTCTGTGTGGCAGTGCAGGCTTTTGCGCTGTTACGCGTGGAGGGGCTTGCCGGTTTCTGGCGCGATATGCGCGGCCAACTGCTGCTGACCGTTGCCGCCATGGCGCTGAGCCATCTGCTGGTGCGCCAGTACTGGCCCGAGGCCGACTACTGGCTACGCTTCAGCTATCTGGTGATGGCCTTTTGCGGGTTGTTGCTGGTGCTGCAACCTGTGCCGGGGAAGAGCAGCTATAAGCCGCAAGCCACAAGCTTCAAGTAAAAGCGCGTAGCGCTTGCCAATCGAGCGGCAGAGCGCGAATCCTGATTTGCTTGCAGCTTGTAGGGGGCGACCATTCGTCTTGCAGCTTGCAGCTTGCAGCTTGCAGCCGCTTCAACCCTGATGACGAATGACGTTGGACAGGTTGCGGTTCGGCTTGGGGTTCTTGCGATAGAGCAGGGCGACCTTGCCGATCGACTGCACCAGCTCGGCCTTGCTGGCCTCGCACAGGGCGCTGATGGCGGCCTGGCGGTCTTCACGCTCGGCGAGGCGCAGTTGCACCTTGATCAGTTCGTGATCGCTCAGCGCGCGCTCGAGCTCGCCCAGCACGCCTTCGGTCAAACCATTGTCGGCCACGATCAATACAGGTTTCAGGTGGTGGCCGATAGATTTGAATTGTTTCTTCTGCTCTTGAGTGAGCGGCATAATCGTTAATACCTAATTCGGTCTGGAAAATCGGCGCCTATCTTACCCGACCCCGCGCCGTTATTCATGACCCGTTGAATCCGAGGTTGCAGTGGCACGTTCCAAGACCAGCCCGCGTTGGCTGAAAGAGCATTTCGACGATCCCTACGTGAAGATGGCGCAGAAGGACGGCTATCGTTCGCGCGCCAGCTACAAGCTGCTGGAGATCCAGGAGAAGGATCGCATCCTGCGCCCCGGCATGACCGTGGTCGACCTGGGCGCTGCTCCGGGTGGTTGGTCGCAGGTCACCAGCCGGGTGATCGGCGACAAGGGGCGGCTGATCGCCTCCGACATCCTGGAGATGGACAGCATTCCCGATGTGGCCTTCATTCAGGGTGACTTCACCGATGACGCCGTGTTCGCGCGCATTCTCGAAGCCATCGGGGAAAATCCGGTCGACCTTGTTATTTCCGACATGGCCCCCAATATGAGTGGGGTAAGGGCGGCCGATCAGCCGCGCGCCATGTACCTGTGCGAACTGGCGCTGGATCTGGCCAGCCGCGTGCTGCGCCCAGGTGGCGATTTTCTCATCAAGATTTTCCAGGGTGAAGGCTTCGACCTTTACCACAAGCAGGTGCGGGAGAGCTTCGAGAAGGTGCAGATGCGCAAGCCGCTGTCTTCCCGTGACCGTTCCCGCGAGCAGTACCTGCTGGCCCGTGGCTTTCGTGGGGGCTGAGTTGAAACGGGGCGGCCTTGCGCCGGTCTGATGCTGGCAAGTCGCATAAAGGGTTACAGACGGTGCCTGCGGGACGCGGGCGTTTGGTGTAAGTTAGGCGGTATATCATTGGTCGTCATGGGAAGCCTGCTTCGCCACGAGGCCTGCTTCAGAGGGTAGCTAATTGAACGACATGGCAAAGAATCTCATCCTGTGGCTGATCATCGCGGCCGTGCTGGTCACCGTGATGAACAATTTCTCCAGCCCCAACGAGCCGCAGACCCTGAGCTACTCGCAGTTTATCGAGCAGGTCAAGGAAGGGCGCGTCGAGCGCGTCACCGTCGACGGCTACGTGATTACCGGCAAACGCACCGATGGCGAAGGTTTCAAGACCATTCGTCCGGCCATCCAGGATGGTGGCCTGATCGGTGACCTGATCGACAACAACGTGGTCATCGAAGGCAAGCAGCCGGAGCAGCAGAGCATCTGGACGCAGTTGCTGGTGGCCAGCTTCCCGATCCTGGTGATCATCGCGGTGTTCATGTTCTTCATGCGCCAGATGCAGGGCGGTGCTGGCGGCAAGGGCGGGCCGATGAGCTTCGGCAAGTCCAAGGCGCGCCTGCTCTCCGAAGATCAGGTCAAGACCACCTTCGCCGACGTTGCCGGTTGCGACGAGGCCAAGGAAGAGGTCAGCGAGCTGGTGGAATTCCTCCGCGACCCGGGCAAGTTCCAGCGCCTGGGTGGGCGTATCCCGCGCGGTGTGCTGATGGTCGGCTCGCCTGGTACCGGCAAGACCTTGCTGGCCAAGGCCGTGGCCGGTGAGGCCAAGGTGCCGTTCTTCACCATTTCCGGCTCCGACTTCGTCGAGATGTTCGTCGGCGTGGGCGCCTCCCGCGTGCGTGACATGTTCGATCAGGCCAAGAAGCACGCGCCCTGCATCATCTTCATCGACGAGATCGACGCCGTCGGTCGCCACCGCGGCGCCGGCATGGGCGGCGGTCACGACGAGCGCGAGCAGACCCTCAACCAGTTGCTGGTAGAGATGGACGGCTTCGAGATGAACGATGGCATCATCGTCATCGCCGCCACCAACCGCCCGGACGTGCTTGACCCGGCGCTGCTGCGCCCCGGCCGTTTCGACCGTCAGGTGGTGGTTGGCCTGCCGGATATCCGCGGTCGCGAGCAGATCCTCAAAGTGCACATGCGCAAGGTGCCGATGGGTGACGACGTCAATGCGGCGGTGATCGCCCGCGGTACGCCGGGCTTCTCCGGTGCCGACCTGGCCAACCTGGTCAACGAGGCTTCGCTGTTCGCCGCCCGTGCTGGCAAGCGCCTGGTGGAAATGGCCGAGTTCGAGCTGGCCAAAGACAAGATCATGATGGGCGCCGAGCGCAAGACCATGGTCATGTCCGACAAGGAAAAGCTCAACACCGCCTTCCACGAAGCCGGCCACGCCATCGTCGGGCGTTTGGTGCCCGAGCATGACCCGGTCTACAAGGTCTCCATCATCCCGCGTGGTCGTGCTCTGGGTGTGACCATGTTCCTGCCGGAAGAGGATCGCTACAGCCTGAGCAAGCGCGCCCTGATCAGCCAGATCTGCTCGCTGTTCGGTGGTCGTATCGCCGAGGAAATGACCCTGGGCTTCGACGGTGTCACCACCGGCGCGTCGAACGACATCATGCGCGCCACCCAGCTGGCCAAGAACATGGTCACCAAGTGGGGCCTGTCCGAGAAGCTCGGCCCGCTGATGTATGCCGAAGAGGAGGGCGAAGTGTTCCTCGGTCGCAGTATGGGCAGCCAGAACAGCAACGTCTCCGGCGAAACCGCCAAGCTGATCGATGAAGAGGTGCGCCGCATCATCGACGAGTGCTACGCCACCGCCAAGCAGTTGCTGGTGGAGAATCGCGACAAGCTGGACGCCATGGCTGAAGCGCTGATGAAGTACGAGACCATCGACTCCGAGCAGATCGACGACATCATGAATGGTCGCGTGCCCCGTGAGCCGCGTGGTTGGGGTGGTGGCGATTCCGGTAAGCCGCAAGCCAAGCCGGATGAAGGTACCCGTCCCGAGGCGCCGATTGGCGGCCCTGCTGCCGAACACTAAGGTTCATCGATGTCCGATGTGCAACTGCCGAGCCGGCTACCCTGTGGTAGCCGGCTTCTTGATTTGACCCGTCCACAAGTGATGGGGATTCTCAACGTTACCCCCGACTCCTTTTCCGATGGTGGCCGCTTCGCTCAGCGCGATGCGGCGCTTCGGCATGCCGAGGCCATGGCCAAGGCCGGCGCCTCGCTGATCGATGTCGGTGGCGAATCGACCCGCCCCGGTGCCCGTCCGGTTTCGCCCACCGAAGAGCTGGAGCGGGTCGCTCCGGTGGTCGAGGCCATTGCTCGCGAGCTGGACGTGATCGTTTCCGTGGATACTTCGACGCCGGCGGTGATGCGCGAGAGTGCGCGACTTGGCGCCGGGCTGATCAACGACGTGCGCTCGTTGCAGCGTGATGGTGCGCTGGACGCCGCTGCCGATACCGGCTTACCCGTGTGTCTGATGCACATGCGTGGCGAGCCCGGCAACATGCAGGACGATCCACGCTATCCGGATATCCTCGTCGAGGTGCAGGATTTTCTCGTCGAGCGCATGGCGGCGTGCGCCGCAGCGGGCATCCCGGCCGAGCGTATCGTGCTCGACCCTGGCTTCGGTTTTGCCAAGACCCTGGAGCATAATCTCTCGCTGTTTCAACGCATGGAGCAGTTGCATGCGCTGGGCCGGCCCCTGCTGGTGGGCGTGTCGCGCAAGAGCATGATCGGCAAGGTGCTCGGTCATGAAGTCGGCGGGCGGTTGTATGGCAGTCTGGCATTGGCGGCCCTGGCACTGACCAAGGGCGCACATATTTTGCGTGTGCACGATGTCGCCGAGACGGTGGACGTGGTGCGCATGATCGCTGCGGTGCAGGCAGCGCAATAAGCAACAAGAAGGAACGCGTTATGGCTAGAAAGTATTTCGGCACCGATGGCATTCGTGGCCGTGTCGGTGAGTTTCCCATCACTCCCGAGTTCGTGCTCAGGCTGGGTTGGGCCGCCGGCATGGCGTTTCGCAAGCAGGGTAAGTGCCGTATTTTGATCGGCAAGGACACGCGTATTTCCGGCTACATGTTCGAGTCCGCGCTGGAAGCGGGCCTGGCCTCTGCCGGTGCCGACGTGCAGTTGCTCGGCCCCATGCCGACGCCGGCCATCGCCTATCTGACGCGCACCTTCCAGGCCGATGCCGGCATCGTCATCAGTGCCTCGCACAACCCGCACGACGACAATGGCATCAAGTTCTTCTCCAGCGAAGGCACCAAGCTGCCCGACGATGTCGAGCTGATGATCGAGGAACTGCTCGATCAGCCGATGACCGTGGTGGAGTCGGCGGCGATCGGCAAGGCGTCGCGCATCAACGATGCCTCTGGGCGCTACATCGAGTTCTGCAAGGGCAGCGTACCCACCGGCACCAGCTTCCGTCATCTGAAGATCGTGGTCGACTGCGCCCATGGCGCGGCCTACAAGGTCGCCCCGGCGGTGTTCCGTGAGCTGGGAGCCGAGGTCAAGGTGATGGCGGCCCAGCCGGATGGCCTCAACATCAACCACGAATGCGGTTCCACCCATATCGCTGGCCTGCAGGCCGAGGTGCTGGCCCAGGGGGCCGACCTTGGCATTGCCTTCGATGGCGATGCCGATCGCGTGCTGATGGTGGATCACACCGGCACCGTGGTCGATGGCGATGAGCTGTTGTTCATCATCGCCCGCGACCTGCAGGAGCGCGGGCGCCTGCATGGCGGTGTGGTCGGCACACTGATGAGCAATCTGGGCCTGGAGCTGGCCCTGGCGGAGCTGAACGTGCCCTTCGTGCGCGCCAAGGTGGGCGACCGCTACGTGATCGCCGAGCTGCAGGCGCGCAACTGGTTGCTTGGCGGCGAGAATTCCGGCCACCTGGTGTGCTTCCAGCACACCACCACCGGCGATGCCATCATCGCCGCGCTGCAGGTACTGGTGGCGCTCAAGCGTCGTGACCAGTCGCTGGCCGAAGCGCGCATGGGCGTGAAGAAATGCCCGCAAGTGCTGATCAACGTGCGCTTTTCCGGTGACCTCGACCCGCTGGAGCACCCGTCGGTGAAGGAAGCCTGCGCGCGGGTGACCGAGCGCATGGCCGGGCGTGGCCGCGTGCTGCTGCGCAAGTCCGGCACCGAGCCGTTGCTGCGGGTCATGGTCGAAGGTGACGACGAAGCGCAGGTGCAAGGCTATGCCGATGAATTGGCTAAGATTGTTGCCGAAGTATGCGCGTGATTGAGCTTGCTACGCGCTGGGCTCTTGGGTAACATCTGCGCCCTCTTTGATCGACGAGGTAAAGCATGCGTCGCCCCTTGGTTGCTGGTAACTGGAAAATGCACGGTACCCGCGCCAGCGTCGCAGAGCTGATCGAAGGGCTGCGTCAGCAGGTGTTGCCTGTTGATGTCGACGTCGCGGTATTTCCCCCCAGTCTGCATGTTGCCCAGGTCATCGCGGCGCTGGCAGGCAAGGGGGTGAAGGTCGGGGCGCAGGATTGCGCGGCGCAGGCCGAGCAGGGTGCCCTGACTGGCGAGCTGGCGACCTCTCAACTGGCTGATGCCGGTTGTGAGCTGGTGTTGGTGGGTCATTCCGAGCGTCGCCTGATTCTGGGTGAAAGCGACGACCTGATCGTGCGCAAGTTCGCCGCAGTGCAGGCAGCGGGTTTGATCCCCGTGCTCTGTCTCGGTGAAACCCGTGAGCAGCGTGAGTCGAATGCAACGCTGAGTGTGGTGGGCGGCCAGTTGGCTGCAGTGATCGACGCCCTGGGTGTCGGCTCGCTTGCAAATGCCGTCGTAGCCTATGAGCCTGTCTGGGCCATCGGCACCGGCTTGACCGCTACGCCCGAGCAGGCTCAGGAAGTGCATGCCGCCATCCGCGCACAGGTTGCGCGATTGGATGCAGGCGTGGCGAACGGGCTGAGAATTCTTTATGGCGGCAGCGTCAAGGCCGCCAGTGCAGCCGAGTTGTTCGGCATGCAGGATATCGATGGGGGGCTTGTGGGTGGAGCCTCTCTGAATGCGGATGAATTCGGCGCGATCTGTCGCGCTGCAGGAAACTGAACAATGCTGGAAACAGTCGTAGTGGTTCTGCACCTGATGGGTGCGATCGGTATTGTGGCGCTGGTGCTGTTGCAGCAGGGCAAGGGTGCTGATGCAGGTGCTTCTTTCGGTGCTGGTGCTTCGGCAACTGTATTCGGAAGCCAAGGTTCCTCTACCTTTCTGAGTAAGTTTACTGGTATACTCGCCGCAGCTTTTTTCATTACCAGCTTGGGTTTAGCGTTCTTTGCTAAAGAAAAAGCTGAAGCATTGACTCAAGTTGGTCTGCCAGATCCAGCGGTTCTGGAAGTCCAGCAAAAACCGGCAGCAGAAGATGTGCCGGTGCTCGAAGAGCAGAAGGCACCTGCATCCGATGCGTCGGACGTGCCGGAGGCTCCAAAGCAGTAACCGTTTTGCCGAGGTGGTGGAATTGGTAGACACGCTACCTTGAGGTGGTAGTGGCCATAGGCTGTAGGGGTTCGAGTCCCCTCCTCGGTACCATACTCAAGAAGGCCCGCAGTTCGCGGGCTTTCTTGTTTTTCGGAGTGTTGGTTGACCCTCGAAGGGGGCAGCCTTATAATTTCGGCCCAGCTTTGGCGCGGGGTGGAGCAGTCTGGTAGCTCGTCGGGCTCATAACCCGAAGGTCGTAGGTTCAAATCCTGCCCCCGCAACCAGTTTCAGCAGGCCCCTTTTAAGGGGCCTTTTGCTAGCTGGAAGATATCGTCCGCCAAGATAATGAGCGGTTTGAAGGGATGGGCGTTTCGCCCATTTTTTATTTGCACAGCATGCACGAGGGCCGTTAAGTGTCGAGCAAGCTAGAACAGTTGCAGGCCTTGTTGGCCCCGGTAGTCGAAGCGCTTGGCTATCAATGCTGGGGCATCGAGTTCCTGTCGCAGGGGCGTCATTCGCTGCTGCGTGTCTATATCGACAAAGCCGATGGCATCCTCATCGACGATTGCGAGATCGTCAGCCGTCAGCTCAGTGGTGTACTGGATGTCGAGGATCCGATTGCCTCGGAGTACACCCTGGAAGTTTCCTCTCCTGGCATGGATCGGCCGCTGTTCACGCTGGAACAGTTCGCGGCGCATGTCGGTGAGCAGGCAAAGATCAAGCTGCGTTCGCCCTTCGAGGGGCGCCGCAACTTTCAGGGCCTTCTCCGTGGTGTGGAGGAGCAGGACGTGGTGGTACAGGTGGATGACCACGAGTACCTGTTGCCGATCGATCTGATCGACAAGGCCAATATCATCCCCCGATTTGATTGAGACGCGCATCCCGCGTTGCCCTACCAGCCCTTGCCTGCAGGCATTCTGCGCAGGATCACGGGGCGAGCAGGCGGCAATGCAGATTGCGCGAACACAGCGCGACACCGCACGAACTTGGCGCCAGTGGCGTGAAAGTGGCGTGGGTTGCGTGGATCCAATGGATTGCGAAAGGCGAGGCGTACGATGAGCAAAGAAGTACTGCTAGTTGTTGAGTCGGTATCCAACGAAAAAGGTGTACCGGCCGGCGTGATTTTCGAGGCGCTGGAGCTGGCTCTGGCGACCGCTACCAAGAAGCGTTTCGAGGACGAGGTCGACCTGCGTGTGTCGATCAATCGTCAGAACGGTAGCTACGAAACCTTCCGTCGCTGGACCGTGGTCGACGAATCGGAGTTCGAGGATCCGGCCTACCAACTGACCGACGACATGCCGCAGGCCGTCGAGGCCAACGCCAAGATCGGTGACGTGCTCGAAGAGAAGATCGAGTCCATCGAGTTCGGCCGTATCGCCGCGCAAACCGCCAAGCAGGTCATCGTGCAGAAGGTGCGCGAGGCCGAGCGTGCACAGGTGGTCGACGCCTATCGCGAGCGTTTGGGCGAGATCATCTCCGGTACCGTGAAGAAGGTCACCCGCGACAGCGTCATCGTCGATCTGGGCAACAATGCCGAAGCACTGCTGGCCCGTGAAGACATCATCGCCCGCGAGACTTTCCGCGTCGGTGTACGTCTGCGTGCCCTGCTCAAGGAAATCCGCACCGAGAATCGTGGCCCGCAACTGATCCTGTCGCGTACCGCGCCGGAAATGCTGATCGAGCTGTTCCGCATCGAAGTGCCGGAAATCGCCGAAGGCCTGATCGAGGTCAAGGGCGCCTCCCGTGATCCGGGTTCGCGCGCCAAGATCGCCGTACGTTCCAAGGACAAGCGCATCGACCCGCAGGGTGCCTGCATCGGCATGCGCGGTTCGCGCGTGCAGGCCGTTTCCGGCGAGCTGGGCGGTGAGCGCGTGGACATCGTGCTGTGGGACGACAACCCCGCGCAATTCGTCATCAACGCCATGTCGCCGGCCGAAGTGGCGGCGATCATCGTCGACGAAGACGCCCACGCCATGGATATCGCCGTGGCGGCGGACAACCTGGCTCAGGCCATCGGTCGTGGTGGCCAGAACGTGCGCCTGGCCAGTCAGTTGACTGGCTGGACGCTGAACGTCATGACCGAAGCCGACATTCAGGCCAAGCAACAGGCTGAAACCGGCGACATCATGCAGTCCTTCATCGACGAGCTGGAAGTCGACGAAGAACTGGCCCAAGTCCTGGTCGAAGAGGGTTTCACCAGTCTCGAGGAGATTGCCTACGTACCCATGGAAGAAATGCTCAGCATCGATGGCTTCGACGAGGAGATCGTCAACGAGCTGCGCGCGCGAGCCAAGGATCGTCTGCTGACCAAGGCGATCGCCAACGAGGAGAAGTTGGCCGATGCCCATCCAGCGGATGACCTGCTGGAAGTCGAGGGTATGGACAAGGCGCTGGCTCTGGAGCTGGCGCTGCGCGGCGTGATTACCCGTGAAGACCTGGCCGAGCAGTCGATCGACGACTTGCTCGACATCGACGGCATCGACGAAGAGCGTGCCGGCAAGCTGATCATGGCCGCCCGAGCCCATTGGTTCGAGTAAGCGGTTGCGGCCTGAGGAGAAAGATGCATGACGCAAGTCACGGTGAAAGAACTGGCCAAAGTGGTCGACACCCCGGTCGAACGCCTGCTGCAGCAGATGCGTGAAGCTGGCCTGTCCCACAGCAGCGCCGAACAAGTGGTAACCGATAGTGAGAAGCAAGCCTTGCTTGCTCACCTCAAGAGCAGTCACGGCGACAAGAAGGTCGAAGAGCCGCGCAAGATCACCTTGCAGCGCAAGACCACCAGCACCTTGCGCGTGGCTGGCAGCAAGACCATCAGCGTGGAAGTGCGCAAGAAGAAGACCTTCGTCAAGCGCAGCCCGGAAGAGCTCGAAGCCGAGAAGCAGCGCGAGCTCGAGGCTCAGCGCGCCGAAGCCGAGGCCGCGCGCCTGAAGGCCGAGGAAGAAGCCAAGCGCAAGGCCGAAGAAGAGGCCAAACGTCAGGCGGCCGAAGCTGCTGCCGCGGCCCCGGCGGCGCCGGCTGCCACTCCGGCAGCGGCCAGCGAGCCGGTGGCCACCGTCGCCGCTCCGGTGATCGAGGTCGAGCGCAAGAAGGAAGAAGTGCGTCGCCCCGAGAAGGCGCGCAGCGACGAGGACGAGCGTCGCGAGCGCAAGCACGCCCAGCATCGCCCGACCCTCAAGGAGAAGGCGCCGGCACCTCGCGTTGCGCCGCGTAGCGTCGACGAAGAGAGCGATGGCTTCCGTCGTGGCGGTCGTGGCAAGGCCAAGATGAAGAAGCGCAACCAGCACGGCTTCCAGAGCCCGACTGGCCCGATCGTGCGCGACGTGTCCATTGGCGAGACCATCACCGTTTCCGATCTGGCCCAGCAAATGGCCATCAAGGGTGCGGAAATCGTCAAGTTCATGTTCAAGATGGGCACTCCGGTGACCATCAACCAGGTGCTGGATCAGGAAACCGCGCAACTGGTCGCCGAAGAGTTCGGCCACAAGGTCAAGCTGGTCAGCGACAACGCCCTGGAAGAGCAACTGGCCGAGTCCCTGAAGTACGAGGGTGAAGCCATTCACCGTGCGCCGGTGGTGACCGTGATGGGTCACGTCGACCACGGCAAGACGTCCCTGCTCGACTACATCCGTCGTGCCAAGGTGGCATCCGGCGAGGCCGGTGGTATCACCCAGCACATCGGTGCCTACCACGTGGAAACCGATCGCGGCATGATCACCTTCCTCGACACCCCCGGTCACGCCGCGTTTACTCAGATGCGTGCCCGTGGTGCCAAGGCCACCGACATCGTCATCCTCGTCGTCGCTGCTGACGACGGCGTGATGCCGCAGACCCAGGAAGCCGTGCAGCACGCGAAAGCGGCTGGTGTACCCATCGTGGTTGCGGTGAACAAGATGGACAAGCCGGAAGCCAATCCGGACAACATCAAGAACGGCCTGGCCGCACTGGACGTGATTCCGGAAGAGTGGGGCGGCGACGCACCCTTCGTCCCGGTTTCCGCCAAGGCCGGTACCGGCATCGACGAACTGCTCGAGGCCGTGCTGCTGCAGGCCGAGGTGCTCGAACTCACCGCCATGCCGTCGGCGCCTGGCCGTGGCGTGGTGGTCGAATCCCGTCTGGACAAGGGCCGTGGCCCGGTGGCCACCGTGCTGGTGCAGGACGGTACCCTGCGTCAGGGCGACATGGTGCTGGTCGGCGTCAACTATGGCCGCGTGCGCGCCATGCTCGACGAGAACGGCAAGCCGATCAAGGAAGCCGGCCCGTCCATCCCGGTCGAGATCCTCGGCCTCGATGGCACCCCGGATGCCGGTGACGAGATGATGGTGGTGGCCGACGAGAAGAAGGCCCGCGAAGTCGCACTGTTCCGTCAGGGCAAGTTCCGCGAGGTCAAACTGGCTCGTGCCCACGCCGGCAAGCTGGAAAACATCTTCGAGAACATGGGCCAGGAAGAGAAGAAGACCCTCAACATCGTCCTCAAGGCCGACGTGCGTGGTTCTCTGGAAGCCCTGCAAGGCTCGCTCAGCACCCTGGGCAACGACGAAGTGCAAGTGCGTGTGGTCGGTGGCGGCGTCGGTGGTATCACCGAGTCCGATGCCAACCTGGCGCTGGCTTCCAATGCCGTGCTGTTCGGCTTCAACGTTCGTGCTGACGCCGGTGCGCGCAAGATCGTCGAGTCCGAAGGCCTCGACATGCGCTACTACAACGTCATCTACGACATCATCGAAGACGTCAAGAAGGCCCTCACCGGCATGCTCGGCAGCGACGTTCGCGAGAACATCCTGGGCACCGCCGAAGTGCGTGACGTGTTCCGTTCGCCGAAGTTCGGCGCTGTCGCTGGCTGCATGGTCATCGAGGGTACCGTTTACCGCAACCGTCCGATCCGCGTACTGCGCGAGGACGTGGTGATCTTCGAGGGCGAGCTGGAATCGCTGCGTCGCTTCAAGGACGACGTCGCCGAAGTGCGTAACGGCATGGAGTGCGGTATCGGCGTGAAGAGCTACAACGACGTCAAGGTCGGCGACAAGATCGAGGTGTTCGAGAAGGTTCAGGTGGCGCGCAGCCTGTAAACACAGCTGCAAGCCTCAAGCGGCAAGCTTCAGGAGGTGGCCTGGCCCACCTGTTGAGCTTGCCGTTTGGCTTTTTGGTATTTTTTAGCTTGAAGCTTAGAGCTTGAAGCTTGAGGCAGCTTTTATGGCCAAAGATTACAGCCGTACCCAGCGTATCGGCGATCAGATGCAACGCGAACTGGCGACGCTGATCCAGCGCGAGATCAAGGATCCGCGCCTGGGCCTGGTGACCATCACCGCAGTGGACGTCAGCCGCGACCTGTCCCATGCCAAGGTGTTCATCACTGTCATGGGCAAGGACGACGATGCCGAGCAGATCAAGCTCAACCTGGAGATTCTCTCCGAGGCGGCCGGCTACCTGCGCATGCTGCTGGGCAAGTCGATGAAGGTGCGTACCGTCCCGCAACTGCACTTCCAATATGACGCCAGCATTCGCCGTGGTGCCGAGCTGTCGGCGCTGATCGAGCGTGCGGTGGCGGAAGATCGCAAGCACCAGGATGGCGGTGAGGACTGAGCGTGGCGCAGGTCAAACGTATTCGTCGCAAGGTCGATGGCATCATCCTGCTCGACAAACCCCTCGGCTTCACCTCCAACGCGGCCCTGCAGAAGGTGCGTTGGCTGCTCAACGCCGAGAAGGCCGGGCACACCGGCAGCCTCGACCCGCTGGCCACCGGCGTGTTGCCGCTGTGCTTCGGTGAGGCGACCAAGTTCTCCCAGTACCTGCTCGATGCTGACAAGGGCTACGAGACCGTCGCCCAGCTTGGCGTGACCACCACCACCGGCGATGCCGAAGGTGATGTGCTCGAACGCCGCCCGGTGACCGTTGGTCGCAGCGAAATCGAAGCGCTGTTGCCGCGTTTTCGCGGGGAAATCAAGCAGATACCGCCGATGTACTCGGCCCTGAAGAAGGACGGACAGCCCCTCTACAAGCTGGCCCGTGCAGGGGAAGTAGTGGAGCGCGAAGCGCGTTCTGTTACTATTGCGCGCCTGGAATTGCTGGCCCTCGAGGGCGAGCAGGCGCGTCTGTCGGTGGACTGCAGCAAAGGCACCTACATTCGCACCCTGGTCGAGGATCTCGGCCAACTGCTCGGTTGTGGCGCCCACGTGGCGCAGTTGCGCCGCACCAAGGCCGGCCCGTTCGACCTGTCGCGTACCGTGACCCTGGAAGAACTGGAAGCGGTACATGCCGAAGGCGGTAGTGCGGCGCTGGATCGCTTCCTGCAGCCGGTCGACGCCGGGTTGCAGGACTGGCCGCTGCTGCAGCTCTCCGAGCACAGCGCGTTCTACTGGCTGCAGGGGCAGCCGGTGCGAGCGCCGGAGGCGCCGAAGTTCGGCATGCTGCGGGTGCAGGATCACAATGGTCGTTTCATCGGCATCGGTGAAGTGAGTGACGATGGGCGTATTGCACCGCGTCGCTTGATCAATACTGGCGCGTGAGCGCCGAAAGGTTCGGCCGAAATGGCTGAACGCCTGAGGGTGACGAAGTCGTCTCAGGTGTAACGAGGGTGGCTGTTAGTAGGCACGGTCATGCCTCTTTTTAAAACACGGGAAGCGATTCCCGGCCTATTGAGACTGCTTCGGCAGTTTCCAGATGAGAGGAAGCCAACATGGCACTCAGCGTTGAAGAAAAAGCCCAGATCGTAAACGAGTACAAGCAAGCTGAAGGCGACACCGGTAGCCCGGAAGTGCAGGTAGCCCTGCTGACCGCCAACATCAACAAGCTGCAAGGCCACTTCAAGGCCAACGGCAAGGATCACCACAGCCGTCGCGGTCTGATCCGCATGGTAAACCAGCGTCGTAAGCTGCTGGATTACCTCAAGGGTAAGGACACCACTCGTTACAGCGCCCTGATCGGTCGCCTGGGCCTGCGTCGTTAATAGACGCGAGCTGCACAAGTTGGAAGCTGGGAGTTCGGCGTCGCGAGTGGGGAGTGATCCTCAGCTCGGGGCGCTGGGCTTCCAGCTTTTGGCTTTTCGAGGGATGCATCGGGTCCGACTCCCGCGCTTCTTTCCAATTTCCCCCAAGGCAACAAAGAGAAGGAAAACACCGTGAACCCGGTAATCAAGCAATTCAAGTTCGGTCAGTCGACCGTGACCCTCGAGACTGGCCGCATCGCCCGTCAAGCCAGCGGCGCCGTGCTGGTGACCGTCGACAATGACGTCACCGTGCTGGTCACCGTGGTCGGTGCCAAGAGCGCCGACCCGAGCAAGGGCTTCTTCCCGCTGTCCGTGCACTACCAGGAAAAGACCTACGCTGCCGGCAAGATTCCGGGTGGCTTCTTCAAGCGTGAAGGCCGCCCCAGCGAGAAGGAAACTCTGACCTCGCGCCTGATCGACCGTCCGATCCGCCCGCTGTTCCCCGAAGGTTTCATGAACGAAGTGCAGGTTGTCTGCACCGTCGTTTCCACCAGCAAGAAGACCGATCCGGACATCGCTGCGATGATCGGTACCTCCGCTGCCCTGGCCGTTTCCGGCATCCCGTTCAGCGGCCCGATCGGCGCTGCGCGCGTGGCCTTCCACCCGGACACCGGCTACCTGCTCAACCCCAACTACGAGCAACTGCAGGCCTCCAGCCTGGACATGGTGGTGGCCGGTACCGAGACCGCCGTACTGATGGTGGAATCCGAAGCTGACGAGCTGACCGAAGACCAGATGCTCGGCGCCGTGCTGTTCGCCCACCAGGAATTCCAGGCCGTGATTCAGGCGGTCAAGGAATTCGCCGCCGAAGCCGGCAAGCCGACCTGGAACTGGCAGGCTCCGGCCGCCAACACCCCGCTGCTGGACGCCATCCGCAGCCAGTTCGGCGAGGCCATCAGCCAGGCCTACACCATCACCATCAAGCAGGATCGCTACAACCGTCTGGGCGAGCTGCGTGATGAAGTCGTCGCAGCCCTGGCCGGCGAAGGCGAAGGCAAGTTCTCTGCCGACGAAGTCAAAGCCGCTTTCGGCGAGATCGAGTACCGCACCGTGCGTCAGAACATCGTCGACGGCAAGCCGCGTATCGATGGTCGCGACACCCGCACCGTGCGCCCGCTGAAAATCGAAGTCGGCGTACTGGACAAGACCCACGGCTCGGCCCTGTTCACCCGTGGCGAAACCCAGGCGCTGGTCGTTGCCACCCTCGGCACCGCTCGCGATGCGCAACTGCTCGACACCCTGGAAGGCGAAAAGCGCGATGCCTTCATGCTGCACTACAACTTCCCGCCGTTCTCGGTCGGTGAGTGTGGCCGCATGGGCGGTGCCGGTCGCCGCGAAATCGGTCACGGCCGTCTGGCCCGTCGTGGCGTTGCCGCCATGCTGCCGAAGGGTGACGAGTTCCCCTATACCATCCGCGTGGTATCGGAAATCACCGAGTCCAACGGTTCGTCCTCCATGGCTTCGGTGTGCGGCGCTTCCCTGGCGCTGATGGACGCCGGCGTGCCGATGAAGGCGCCGGTCGCCGGTATCGCCATGGGGCTGGTGCTGGAAGGTGAGAAATTCGCCGTACTGACCGACATCCTCGGTGACGAAGACCACCTGGGCGACATGGACTTCAAGGTAGCCGGTACCGCCAAGGGTGTTACCGCGCTGCAGATGGACATCAAGATCCAGGGCATCACCGAAGAGATCATGGAGCAGGCACTGGAGCAGGCGCTGGAAGCTCGTCTGAACATCCTCGGCCAGATGAACCAGGTGATCAGCCAGTCGCGCACCGAGCTGTCGGCCAATGCCCCGACCATGCTGGCGATGAAGATCGACCAGGACAAGATCCGCGACGTCATCGGCAAGGGCGGCGCCACCATCCGCGCCATCTGCGAAGAGACCAAGGCCTCGATCGACATCGAAGACGATGGCTCGATCAAGATCTTCGGCGAAACCAAGGAAGCCGCTGACGCCGCCAAGCAGCGCGTGCTGGCGATCACCGCGGAAGCCGAGATCGGCAAGATCTACGTCGGCAAGGTCGAGCGCATCGTCGACTTCGGCGCCTTCGTCAACATCCTGCCGGGCAAGGACGGTCTGGTGCACATCTCCATGCTGAGCGATCAGCGCGTGGAGAAGGTCACCGACGTACTGAAGGAAGGCCAGGAAGTGAAGGTACTGGTACTGGACGTGGACAACCGCGGCCGTATCAAGCTGTCGATCAAGGACGTGGCGGCTGCCGAAGCCTCTGGCGTCTGATAGCGCCCTGCGTTGCGATACGAGGAGCCCCGCGAAAGCGGGGCTTTTTCGTTGTCGCTCTTGGGATCTGGGGAAGTCAGTTTTGATACTGGACTGGCAAGTTTGTGTTTTTTTGGTGTTCTGGACGCCGCTACGGTGTGTTCGGAAACTCCTTATTTCGCCCCCTCGGGCGACTCACTTTTCTTTGAAATCGGATTGCCGCCCAGCGCAAAGAAAAGTAAACAAAAGAAACGCACCCCCGCCATCCGGAACTAGGCGTCCCCGTCATGCTTCGCTCGACTTCCCTCACTCCGGTACCGTTCCGGGGTCGGCTTACAAGGGCCATCCCTGGCCCATTATGCGGGGCCGCCATCGGTATCTCGCGGCATCCATGCCGCTCGCCCCCTGCGCAATGCCTACGTTCGGCCTCCTGAAGG
>NZ_JBQLIX010000023.1:0-86840 GCF_052156495.1 Pseudomonas sp. NCHU5216
CGAACCCTGGCGTAGCCAGGGCCGGATGAAAGGGCGGAGGTTTTGGTTACTTTTGCCCCAAAAGTGACTCGCCCGGGAGGGCGAAACAAAGAACATCAGCAGAAACGCGGCAATTCGGAACAGGCATAAGAAGAATCAACACACAAACTTGCCAGTCCAGTATCAACCAAGCATTTCCCCAAAAAATGCTAAGAACATTTTTCATGGGTTGCGAACCTTCAGTGCATTGGCAGTTCGACACCCTCGAACAGCTCTTCCAGCTCGGTCTTGTTGTGGCACTGCACGGCCTTGGCCAGCATCTCGCGGGTCAGGTGCGGGGCGAAGCGCTCGATGAAATCGCACATGAACCCACGCAGGAAGGTGCCGCGGCGGAAACCGATCTTGGTCACGCTGGGCTCGAACAAATCGTCGGCATCAAGCACCACCAGATCCGGATCAAGCTTGGGATCGACGGCCATCTTGGCCACGATCCCCACGCCCAGATTGAGACGCACGTAGGTCTTGATCACGTCGGCGTCGGCAGCAGTGAACACCACCTTGGGCGTCAGGCCGCGATGATTGAAGGCCTCGTCCAGCTTGGAACGGCCAGTGAAGCCGAACACGTAGGTGACGATGGGGTGCTCGGCCAAAGCTTCGAGGGTGAGCTTGGGCAACTTCGCCAGCGGGTGGCCCTGCGGCACCACCACACAGCGGTTCCAGCGGTAGCAGGGCATCATGATCAGATCGTTGAACAGCTCCAGGCCCTCGGTGGCGATGGCGAAGTCGACAACGCCATCGGCAGCCATCTCGGCGATCTGGGTCGGCGTACCCTGGTGCATGTGCAGGGATACGTCCGGGTACTGCTTGATGAAGGCGCTGATCACCGGCGGCAAGGCATAGCGCGCCTGGGTATGGGTGGTGGCGATGGACAGCGTGCCCTTCTTCTCGTTGGAAAATTCCTGGGCGATCTGCTTGATGCTCTCGACCTTGCGCAGGATCTCCCCTGCCGTGGTGATGATGCGCTCACCAGCAGGGGTGACACGTGTGAGATGCTTGCCGCTCCGAGCGAAAACCTCCACTCCCAGCTCATCCTCCAGCAGGCGGATCTGCTTGCTGATCCCCGGCTGCGAGGTATACAGACTCTGCGCCGTGGCCGACACGTTGAGATCATGATGCGCGACTTCCCAGATGTAGCGCAGTTGCTGAAGCTTCATAGATTTCCCTCAAAGCTGAACGGCCCGCTCGTGATGGCCGGCATTCATATAACCATATTACTGGTTCATGGCCTAAATATAGATTGTTTTTCTGCTTAGAGCCTGAGCACGAAGACGTCAGCTTCCTCAGATTTCGCCATGGGTTCGATGCTGCAACATGGGCACCAGATACACCGGTACCTCCGATAGCTGCAACAACCGTGACGCCGTGCGTCCCAGCGGCACGGCCATTTCCGCACCATGGCTGTGACTGCCTACGACCAGCAAATCCACCCCGAGTTTCTGTGACTCTTCGAGAATCACCGTGGGCGGATCTCCCTGAATCACCCGCACCGCGCGGATCTGATCGAGATCCTGCGCAGCGTCGCCAAGCTCATCGCGAAAGCCTTCGAGCACGCGCTGCTCGATGCTCGACATCACCGTGCCCAGTCCATTGCTGCGCAGCTCCTTGAGCGTGTCGTCATCGAGATAGGTTTGCAGCACGGACTCGGCGAACAAACCCATCGGCTCCACGGCATGCACCACGTACAGATTGGCGTTGAAGCTGCGCGTCAACGCCAGCGCATGTTGCAGCACGTAAGAGGCATAGAGGCCAAGATCGGTGGCGTAAAGTATCGAGCGGATCATGTGCGGCCTCCTTGACTACTCTGACTTGGGCCCATCAATCAGAGTAGCAGCGCAGCGGATAACGCAAGGTTGGCCACGCCATTCAGGACGAATGGCTATAAGTCATCGACGCAAGGGCAAGCCTCGCAAGGGTACGACGCCCTCGAGGAAAGGCCAGCTCGCACAGACACTCAGGGAATTGGTTCATTGCTCACGCCATGGGGCACGTGCCCCGTCGCCACCACCTGCCGCGCGGCCTCGCAGTGTCCCGTCTGGTCATCGAAGAACACGTCGGCGGCAAAGGCCTCCAGCACCGCGGACTTGTCCAGGCCACCGAGGAAGAAGGACTCATCGAGGCGGATGTTCCACTCACGCAGGGTGCGAATCACCCGCTCATGTGCCGGGGCCGAGCGGGCCGTAACCAAGGCCGTGCGAATCGGGCAGGCATCTTCGGGGAAGGCCTGCTGCAGACGGTGCAGCGCCGCGAGAAAGGGCTTGAACGGGCCGCCCGGCAAGGCCTGTCGGGCGGCGTCACGCTCATGGTTCTGGAACGCGTGCAGCCCACCACTCTGATAGACCCGTTCGGAGTCGTCGGAAAACAACACGGCATCGCCATCGAAGGCGATGCGCAGCTCATTGCTCGCTGCGCGCCGCGAACCACCGGACAGCAGCGTTGCCGCCCCGAAGCCGGCCTTGAGGGCACTGCGCACGTCATCGGCATGGGTGGAGAGAAACAGATGGCAACCGAACGCCGCCAGGTAGGGGTCGGGGCTGCGCCCACCGACGAAGGCGGCGCGGGAGATACCCAAGCCATAGTGCTGAATCGAATTGAAGGCACGCAGGCCGGTATCGGCACTGTTGCGCGACACCAGGATCACCTCGACGCGCTGCTCGCTGAGCCGAGCATTGAGCCCCAGCAACTTCTCCACCAGAGGGAAGGCATCGCCGGGCATCAGCACTTCGTCCTCGTGCTCGATCTGGTAACGCCGGTAGGCTTCGACGCCTTCGCTTTCATAGATCTGGTGGCTCTCGCTGAGGTCGAACAGCGCCCGCGAGGAGATCGCCAACACCAGCTTGTCGCCCAGACCCTTGCCCATGGCCTATGCCTCCTGCCGCGCCTGCAGGAACTGCAGAGCCTGATACAGTGCGCGCACCTTGGGCATGTCCTGCCCTGCCGCAGCGGCAGCCGCCAGCGGCGTGGCGTAGATGGCCTGGAGTTCGGCCGGGCGGCGCTGGGCGAAATCGTGGTACATGCTCGGCAGATAATCGGGCATGCGCTCGGTGGCCGCCAACAGCTTGTCGGCATAGTTCTCCGGCATGTCGTGACCGAGCGCCTGTGCGGCCTGCACCACCTCGAGCATCATGTCGCGGATCAGCGCACGGCTGCTCGGATTGCCCATCATCGCCTTGGTATCGGCATCGAGCAGTACCGAAAGGCCGTTGTAGGGCACGTTCCACACCAGCTTCTGCCAACGGGTCTGTTCCAGTTTGGCCATGGTCTGCGAATCCAGGCCCGCCTTGCGAAACAGTTCCGCGCCGTCGTCCACCAAGCTACGCCGAGCCTCGTCATCCTCGGCTGGGCCACTGTGGTAGGCCAGGTTGATGGCGCCCAGGGCCTGATGCTCGATCACCCCTGGCGCACTGCGGTGAACGCAGATGTAGCACAGGCCACCGAGCAGATGCAGGCCGTCGTCCAGCAAGGGACGCAGCGCCGTCTCCACGCCCAGGCCGTTCTGCAGCAGCACGACGCGCGCACCCGGCGCTGCTGCCTGGTTGATCAGCGGTGCCAGCTCGGCGTTGGCCGTGGTCTTGGCGCCCACCAGCAGCCAGTCACAGGCCGGCATGTCCTCGGCATGGCGATAGGCCTGCACCGGCTGCAGATGCAGCGCACCATGCACCTGGCTGTTGAGCTGCAGGCCATTGGCAGCCACCGCCGAGTACTCGCTGCGCAGGAGAAAATGCACATCGAAACCAGCACGTGCCAGCAGCAGGCCATAAAAGCCACCAATGGCGCCAGTGCCGATGATGCCGATACGTGGCGCGGGGTTAAGGGTCATCAGGGAAGCTCCTCAGCCGGGCGGCGCAAGGCGTGGCCGACGGCAGTGATCAGTTCGGAAGGCTTGAGAGGCGCCGACAGAGCGCCATGAAATTGACCGTTTCGCACGATGAACAACGCAGGCAGATGAAAGACGTCGTAGCGCGTCACCAAACCGGCATTGTGCCCGGCATCGATCCAGCACAGGCGATCCACCGGAAGGCCCATGCCAGGCAGGCTCTGCCGTGCCCAGCGGCAACTGGCACAGCCCATGCTAGTGAAGATCAGCAGCGATATGCCGTCGAGGTCGAGCAAGCGTCGGTCGGCATCCAGATCGGTCAACTCCAGTTGTGCGGCTATACTGGAGCCACTGATATCACTTTGCCTGCAGTCGAGGTCAGTGCTCATGCGTAAATTTCTGCGTCATCCCAGCGACATGCCGGTGGAACTGGTTCTGCGCAGGCAAGCCAATATCCCGCGACAAAGGTTGCACAATATCAGTCTCGGCGGGGTGGCGTGCAACTCGAGTCGCGCCTTTCGCCGCGGCACCGCAATAGAGATGCGCATTCCACTGCTGGGCGAACAGGCCCGTTACCCAGGCGTCGTCGCCTGGTGCCGGCGTCAGGCCGACGACTACCTGGTCGGCATTGCCTTCACCGATGAAGACACCCTGTTTCGCGCACGCATGGTCGAACAGGTGTGTCAGATCCAGCACTACCGGCAACAGCTCGAACGGCACCAGGGCGCCCCCGTCTCCATCGAACACTGCGCGCAGGAATGGATCGCCCAGCATGCCGCCGCCTTTCCGCAATTGTCCTGAAGAGCCCGTCTATCGACTTCATTGGCCCGTCGCCCATTGTCGCGCCGCGCCTTACGCGCTAAGGTTCGGCTCCCCCTGCTTGAACTGGCCGTGTCTACCATACCAGGGGAACGCTGGCGGCCTGCACCCGTGACCCGACGACCCTGACCTGATGACAAGCACGATGGCTGATTTACCGATCAACGACCTCAACGTCGCCTCCAATGAAACGCTGATCACCCCGGATCAGCTCAAGCGCGAAATTCCCCTGACCGATGCAGCACAACAGACCGTCGCCAACGGTCGCCAGGTGGTGCGTGACATCCTTGACGGCAGCGATCACCGTCTGTTCGTCGTGGTCGGCCCCTGCTCCATCCATGACATCAAGGCCGCGCATGAATATGCCGAACGCCTTAAGGTGCTGGCTGCCGAGGTTTCCGACACCCTGTTCCTGGTGATGCGCGTGTACTTCGAGAAGCCGCGCACCACCGTGGGCTGGAAAGGCCTGATCAACGACCCCTACCTCGACGACTCGTTCAAGATTCAGGATGGCCTGCACATCGGTCGCAAGCTGCTGCTCGATCTCGCCGAGATGGGTCTGCCCACCGCCACCGAAGCGCTCGACCCGATCTCTCCGCAATACCTGCAGGATCTGATCAGCTGGTCGGCCATCGGCGCCCGCACCACCGAATCGCAGACCCACCGCGAGATGGCCTCCGGCCTGTCTTCGGCCGTCGGCTTCAAGAACGGCACCGATGGCGGCCTGACCGTGGCCATCAACGCCCTGCAATCGGTATCCAGCCCGCACCGTTTCCTCGGCATCAACCCCCAGGGTGGCGTCTCCATCGTCACCACCAAGGGCAACGCCTATGGCCATGTGGTGCTGCGCGGCGGCAACGGCAAGCCCAACTATGACTCGGTCAGCGTTGCCATTTGCGAGCAGGAACTGACCAAGGCCGGCATCCGCCCGAACATCATGGTCGACTGCAGCCACGCCAACTCCAACAAGGATGCGGCCCTGCAACCGCTGGTGATGGAGAACGTCGCCAACCAGATCCTCGAAGGCAACAACTCCATCGTTGGTCTGATGGTGGAAAGCCACCTGGGCTGGGGCAACCAGTCGATTCCGAAGAACCTCTGCGACCTCAAGTACGGTGTATCCATCACCGACGCCTGCATCGACTGGGACACCACCGAGAATGCATTGCGCAGCATGCATGCCAAACTCAAGGATGTACTGCCCAAGCGCCAGCGTAGCTGAGCGCTTGATGGGCAAACGAAAACGCCGGGCATTGCCCGGCGTTTTTCTGTGCCCTGCACGCTCAGCTCATCTGATGGCGCTGGCGACGCTCCAGGTAGCGCTCGACGTAGGAGCAGGACGGGATGACGGTATAGCCCCGGTTTTCGGCATAGCGCAGGGCGTGCTCGGTCAGGGCTGCGGCGATGCCACGGCCGCGCAGGGAGTTGGGCACGAAGGTACGGTAGATATCCAGCGTCTGCTTGCCCAGATCCATGTAGGCCAGGTAGGCGCGATCACCGTCGACGGTGGTCACGAACTGATGACTGGCCTCGTCGTGATGAATGGATAACGCTTCGCTCATATCAACTCCTCTGTCCGTCGTACGCTTTCTCCGAAGCGCCTCGGTGCAGCGGCAACCTTCTGCTACTCGACGGCCAGCGGCCGGAAATGCCTGAAACCTGCCCTGCAACAATCTGCAATCCTTGCAGCTTAGCAGGGCACGTGGGTAACAGTCATGCGTAATCAACCACTTACACAAGGCTCAAGACGGCGATGCAGGCCAGGCAGGCGACCACAGGAATCAGCACGGTGATGACGAAGATATCCTTGTAGGCCTGCTTGTGGGTCAGGCCCATGATCATCAGCAGGGCGATGACCGCGCCGCAATGCGGCAACGAATCGAGCCCACCGGCGGCGATATTGGCGATACGGTGCAATACCTCCGGCTCGATGCCCATTTCCAGATAACGCGGCGCCAGCGTCTGCATGAAGATCTGCAGGCCACCTGATGACGAACCGACGATACCCGACACCACGCTGACCGAGGCGAATACCGAAAGCAACGGCGGCAGCTCGACCGAGACGATCCACTGAGCGAACTGGGCGAAACCCGGCGTCTGCGTTACCACCCCACCGAAACCGATCACAGCCGCGGTGTTGAGCAGCGGCATGATTGCATCATCCGCGCCCTGACCCAGCGTCAGCAGCAGGTTGCGGCGCAACGCCGGGAACATCAGAATCGCCAGGCTGGTAGCCAGCACCAACGCCAGACTGGGCCAGAGGATCGGTTGCGCCTGACTGAACGCCAGCAGCCCGCCGAGCATCCCCTCACCCGCCACGGCCATACCGGACAGCGCCAAAAGACGCGGCAGCAATATGATGCCCAGCACAGCGACGATCGGCATCACCGCCATTCCCCAGTGCGGCCCGCTGTCGGGGGCGCCAGCCAGTTGCGCCATGCGCTCGTCCTGGGCATTGGCCTCGAAGCCCTCGCCACGCTCACGGGCCAGGCGCCACTCACGCTGCAGATAGGCCATGCCCAGCCCGATCATCAGCAGGCTCGCCAGCAGGCCGATCCAGGCGCCGGCGAACAGATCAGTGCCCAGAGCGCTGGCGGCGATGACGTTGTGGATCGAGGGCGAGCCCGGCAGCGCGGTCATGGTGAAGCTGCCCGCACCAAGGGCAATGGCGCCACAGAACAGGCGCTTGGGCAGATTGGCCTCGCGCATCAGGGAAATGCCCAGGGGATACATGGTGAAGATCACCACGAACACCACCACACCGCCGTAGGTCAGTACTGCGCAGACCAGCATCGCCACCCACAGCGTACGCTGGGTGCCCAGGCCACGCGTAATCGCCTGGGCAATGCTGCTGGCCGCCTGGCTGGCAGCCATCACCTTGCCGAAGATGGCGCCACAGAGAAACAGCACGAAGAACTTGCCGGCGAAGGTGAAGGCTCCCAGTGGGCCAAACGGAAAGTACTCCAGCAAGGCCTTGGGCACCTGCACCGCATTGGTCAAGGCTACCAGGATCGCGCACAGCAGCGCAGCGATGAAGATGTTCACCCCACGCAGCGCCATGAAGATCAACAGCGCCAGCCCCACTAACAAGCCCAAGTTACCCAGCATCTTTTAAGCCCCTTATTGTTCTTAGTTGGATTACGCTGGCCTTACGACATCGCCGACCTAACCTACTGCACCCTCATTAAGTCGAGCCAGCGGCTTTTTGTTTGTTTTTTGTACAAACCACTGCTGCGGCGCGTGCGGCGTCACTCGGAGAGTGAAAAAAAGATGTCACTCTTGCCTTCACTCAGTTTACTTACTGGAACTAACAGGTAGTATGTACGCCGGCTAATTTCCCAAAGTAGGGAAATTGCTTTTTATGGAAAACTCCACCTCAAGGGGAACACGATGAACAACGTTCTGAAATTCTCTGCTCTGGCTCTGGCCGCTGTTCTGGCTACTGGCTGCAGCAGCATGTCCAAAGAAACCGAAGCTCGTCTGACTGCTACCGAAGACGCTGCTGCTCGCGCTCAAGCCCGTGCCGATGAAGCCTACCGCAAGGCCGATGAAGCTCTGGCTGCTGCTCAGAAGGCTCAGCAGACCGCTGACGAAGCCAACGAGCGCGCTCTGCGCATGCTGGAAAAAGCTAGCCGCAAGTAATAGCGACGGGCTTTTCAAGAAGCCGATCCGGGCAACCGGGTCGGCTTTTTTGTTGCCTGCCATCCCTGGCGGCAACCCTTCGGGCCGTCGCAAGCGACGTCAAAAATTGCTCCCGGCAATTTTTTGTTGCCTGCCCCACCTTGGTGACACCCTTCGAGCCGTCGCAAGCGACGTCAAAAATTGCTCCCGGCAATTTTTTGTTGCCTGCCTCGCCTTGGAGACACCCTTCTGGCCGTCGCAAGCGACGTCAAAAATTGCTCCCGGCAATTTTTTGTTGCCTGCCCATCAATGCCCAATCAGTGGGCAATAAAAAACCCGCCGATGCGAACATGGGCGGGCTTTTCGGGGCACCAGGCTCAGAACGACGGCTGTTCGCTGCTGGCAACCGTGCCGCCACTGGCCTGGGCAATGACCACCGGCAGGCCATCTTCGGCCGCCACGACTTCACGCACGCTGTCCCAGTCCAGGCGCAAGCCGGTGAGATCGTCACGTTTGAGCAACGCGTTGATCACTGCAGTGTGCTTGTCCACCACCGAGGGCTCGCCTTTTTCGTTCAGCGGGGCGTGCGCTTCCAGGTACACCTTGCCGCCACTGAGGCCGAACTTGTAGGGCTCGTTGATGATACGCACCGGCGTATTTACCGGCGCCATCGCCGCCAGCTCCAGGACGTTGTGGTTGAACATGCGGAAACAGCCATGGCTGACTTGCATACCGATACCGAACTTCTTGTTCGAGCCGTGGATCAGGTAACCAGGGAAAGACAGAGACATCTTGTAGGGGCCCAGCGGGTTGTCCGGCCCCGGCGGCACCACGGTTGGCAGCGGATCGCCGTCTGCCGCATGCTCCTCACGGATCGACTTGGGTGGGTACCAGGCCGGGTTTGGCGTCTTGGCGGTGATACGCCCGGTGCCGAGCGGCGAGCCCCATCCCTCACGACCGATGCCGAGCGGGAAGGTGTACACCACGTTCTTGTCTTTCGGGTAGTAGTACAGACGGTACTCGGCGAGGTTGATCACGATCCCCTCACGCGGGCCAGGTGGCAGTATGAAGCGAGTCGGCAGGACGACTTCCTTGCCCTCGCCCGGCAACCAGGGGTCGACGCCCGGGTTGGCCGCGACCATTTCCAGATAACCCAGGTTGTTGGCCTTGCCCAGATCCGCGAAGGTGTCTTCGTACTTGGCCTTGACCACCTGCACCTGACCGACGATGTCCTCACCAGGAGGAGGCAGGGGAAATTCGAGCGCCTGAACGGCGGTGCTGGAGCACAGAGCCAGCACAGCGAGACAACGGTTGACCGCAGAGAATCGCGACAACATCCGGGAATCCTTGATGGGTTGAAAGTTGAGTGAAGTCGATTGTACACCGCCGCCTGAAGCCTAGGCAGTCATCAGCCATCCGCCCAGTTGGAGCACAGGCCCTGACGCTGCGCCTGCAGCACCGCCAGACAATCCGGGCAGAGGCGCCGATCGCGCAACGACTCGCTTTGCATGGCTCGCCAACGGGGTTGCGCGGGCAGCAGTCCACCGCACAGGGTGCGGTCGGCATGGCCGCCCAGGCGCAACTGCCGAGCCACCAGGTGCAGACGCACTTCGCGACAGGCGAACAGATCGAGCTGCTCGTCCGGCTCAATGAGCTGGTAGGCATGAATGGACCAGGCAGGACGCGGCATCTGGAGCTCCGGGGCGGGGTCGCCACATTAGCCGAAAGGCTTTTGCGGGAAAAGCCTTTAGCAGGCCGTTGAAAAACGTAGGCGAGGTAGGCAAGACAAGGCGAAAACGGCCGAAAAAGCGCAGTTTACGTATTGTAAATGAGCATTTTGAGGCTGTTTTTAACGCAGTATTGCCAACGTAGGTAGTTTTTCAACGCCCGCTAGAGCAGCGGCTCGAGCGCCGGCCAGGCATTATCGAGCAGCACTGGCTGAGCGGCGATATTGGGATGAATGCCATCGGCCTGCATCATCCCCGGCACACCACCCACGCCCTCGAGGAAGAAGGGCACCAGCGCGACCCGCTGCGCCTGCGCCACATCAGCGAACACCTTGGCGAAGGCCGTGGTGTAGCGAACGCCATAATTAGGAGGCAGCTTCATCCCCAAAATCAGTACCTTGGCCCCAGCCTGCTGCGACTGCTCGACCATCGACGCAAGATTCTGTTGCAATTGCGCAGGAGGCAGGCCACGCAGGCCGTCATTGCCGCCCAGTTCGATGATCACCACCTGCGGGCGATGCTCGGCAAGCAGCGCCGGCAGGCGCGCCAGGCCGCCTGCGCTGGTATCGCCACTGATCGAGGCATTGACCACCCGATGGTCGAAACCCTCGTCCGAGAGGCGTTTTTCCAGCAACGCCACCCACCCCTGGCGGCTATCCAGGCCAAAAGCGGCGCTGATACTATCGCCGACCACAAGCAGGGTGCCTGCAACCGCCCCCTGGGCCCAGAACAGCAGGGCCAAGGCACCACTCAGCCACCATGCACGCATTGGAATCTCCATGACTTCGAGCATTCTCGCTGCGCGGAACCTTAGCAAAGTGGTCAGCAGCGCGGAAGGCGAGCTGACCATCCTCCATGATCTCGACCTGAACCTGGAAAAGGGCGACAGCCTGGCCATCGTCGGCAGCTCCGGCTCTGGCAAATCCACCCTGCTCGGCCTGCTCGCCGGGCTCGACCTGCCCAGCGCCGGCAGCGTGTTGCTGGCCGGCCAGGATCTCAGCCAGCTCGACGAGGATCAGCGCGCCCGCCTGCGTGCCGAGCACGTCGGCTTCGTGTTCCAGTCCTTCCAGTTGCTCGACAGCCTCAATGCGCTGGAAAACGTCATGCTGCCGATGGAGCTCGAAGGCCACGCCGATGCCCGCCAGCGTGCCCGCGCCCTGCTCGAACGAGTCGGCCTGGGCCAGCGCCTGTCGCATTACCCGCGCCAGTTGTCCGGTGGCGAGCAGCAGCGCGTGGCCATCGCCCGTGCCTTCGCCGCCGACCCGGACGTGCTGTTCGCCGACGAACCCACTGGCAACCTCGACACCCAAACTGGAGAACGCATCAGCGACCTGCTGTTCACGCTCAATCAGGAGCGTGGTACCACCCTGGTGCTGGTCACCCATGACGAGCGCCTGGCTCATCGCTGCCAGCGCCTGATCCGCCTCGAGGCGGGCCACCTGATCGACCAGGTACAGCCCTGATGGCGCGCCTGCCCTTCGCCCGCCTGCTGGTGTTGGCCAGCCGCCAGTTGTGGCGCGAGGCCCGCTCCGGCGAGTTGCGCGTGCTGTTCTTCGCCTTGCTGGTGGCTGTGGCGGCCAGTAGCGCCATCGGCTATTTCAGTGCACGGCTGAACGACGCCATGCTCCTGCGCGCCAGCGAGTTCCTCGCCGCCGACCTGCGACTGAGCAGCAGCACGCCGGCCAAGGAAGAACAGATCGAGGCAGGCAAACGCCTTGGCCTGCAGCACTCGCACCTGGTCGAGTTCTCCAGCGTGGTGGCCGCTGGCGATGGCATTCAGCTTGCCAGCATCAAGGCAGCCGACGCGGCCTACCCCCTGCGCGGCGAGCTGCGCAGTGCCGCCGCCCCCTATCAGACGGAGCGCCCCGGTCAGTTTCCCGCCCCCGGCGAAGCCTGGGCCGAAGCGCGTCTGATGGTGGCCCTGGGCGTCGCCGTGGGTGACGAGATCGAAATTGGCGCCAAGCGCCTGCGCCTGAGCCGGGTGCTGACCTACGACCCGGCCAACGCCGGCGACTTTTATAGCCTCACGCCGAGAGTGCTGATCAACCTCGCCGACCTGGCCGCTACCGAAGTGGTGCAACCGGGCAGCCGCGTGACCTACCGAGAACTCTGGCGCGGCGACAGCCAGGCCCTGGCAGCCTACCGGCAAGCCGTGGAACCCGGCCTGCAACCCAACCAGCGCCTGGAGGATGCCCGCGACGGCAATCGCCAGGTGGGCGGTGCTCTGGGCCGCGCCGAGCGCTATCTGAATCTGGCCAGCCTGGCCGCCGTGCTGCTCGCTGGGGTTGCCGTGGCCCTGTCGGCCTCACGCTTTGCCAGCCGCCGCTTCGATGCCAGCGCCCTGTTGCGCTGCCTGGGGCTGTCGCGCGGTGAAGCCCTTGGCCTGTTCAGCCTGCAACTGGCCCTGCTGGGGCTGCTGGCCTGCCTGCTCGGCGCCCTGATCGGCTGGTTCGGCCAGTATGTGCTGTTCCACCTGCTGCGCGGCCTGGTGCCGGATGATCTGCCGCCAGCCGGCATCTGGCCGGCGCTGGCGGGCATGGCTACCGGTCTGGTGGCGCTGGCGGGCTTCGCCCTGCCGCCACTGGCCGCGCTGGGCCGGGTGCCACCACTGCGCGTGCTGCGTCGCGACGTGCTGCCCGTGCCGGCCAGCTCCTGGCTGATCTACGGCGCAGCTTTGCTGGCGCTGGGCCTGATCATGTGGCGCCTGAGCCTGGATCTGCGCCTGACCCTGGCCCTGCTCGGCGGCGGCCTGATCACCACACTGCTGCTCGGTGGCTTGCTGCTCGCCGGCCTGCAGAGCCTGCGTCGCCTGCTGCAACGCTCCGCCCTGCCCTGGCGCCTGGGCCTGGGCCAGTTGCTGCGCCATCCGCTGGCGGCAGCCGGGCAGGCCTTGGCCTTCGGCCTGATCCTGCTGGCCATGGCACTGATCGCCCTGCTGCGTGGCGAACTGCTCGACACCTGGCAGGAACAGTTGCCTGCCGACGCCCCCAATCATTTCGCCCTCAATGTGCTGCCAGCCGAGCGCGATGCCTTCGCCGCGCGCCTAGCCCAACTATCGCCCCACCCGGCGCCGCTGTACCCGGTGGTACCGGGCCGCCTGGTGGCGATCAACGACGAGCCGGTCAGGCAGATCGTCAGCAAGGACAGCCGTGGCGAGCGCGCCGTGCAGCGCGATCTGAGCCTGACCTGGGCCGAGCAGTTGCCAAGCAGCAACCGCATCAGCAGCGGCCAGTGGTGGTCGTCTGAAAGTCACGCTGAACTGCCAGGCGTATCGGTGGAAGCCGAACTGGCCGCAAGCCTGAAACTCAAGCTGGGTGACCGCCTGCGCTTCAACGTCGGCGGCATCGAGCGCGAAGCCCAGGTCAGCAGCCTGCGCGAGGTGGACTGGGACAGCTTCCAGCCCAACTTCTACATGATCTTCGAGCCGCAGACCCTGCAGGATCTGCCGGCCACCTACCTCACCAGCTTCTACCTGCCGCCCGGCCATGACGCTGACCTGGTCGGCCTCAGCCGCGCTTTCCCCAGCGTCACCCTGCTGCAGGTCGATGCCGTGCTGGGACAACTGCGCAGCATCCTCGCCCAGGTCACCCTGGCCATCGAATACGTGCTGCTGTTCGTCCTGGCTGCCGGCGTCACCGTGTTGCTCGCGGGCCTGCAATCCACACTCGACGAGCGCATCCGCCAGGGCGCCCTGTTGCGTGCCCTGGGCGCCGAGCGGCGCCTGCTGATGCGGGCCCGAAGGGCCGAGTTCGGCCTGCTCGGCGCAGCGGCTGGCCTGCTGGCGGCACTGGGCTGCGAACTGGTGAGTCTGTTGCTGTACCGCTATGCCTTCGACATCGCCTGGCAACCACACCCCTGGTTGTTGCTGCTGCCTGTGATCGGCGCCTTGCTGGTAGGTAGCGCCGGTGTGCTGGGCACGCGCCGTGCGCTGAATGCCAGCCCACTAAGTGTGTTGCGCGAAGGTTAAGCCGGATGAAGGGGTTTGCTAGACTGGCGCCCCCTCAGCCCAAGAGTCGCCATGAGCCGTTATCGCCCACCCCGCCCTGCCGGCACCCCACTGATCACCCCAGAAGGTGAAGCCCGCCTGCGCGCCGAACTGCACGAGCTATGGCACGTGCGTCGCCCCCAGGTGACCCAGGCGGTCAGCGAGGCCGCCGCACAAGGGGATCGCTCGGAGAACGCCGAGTACACCTACGGCAAGAAGATGCTGCGCGAGATCGACAGCCGCGTGCGCTTTCTCAGCAAGCGCCTGGAAAAGCTCAAGGTGGTCAGCGAACGGCCATCGGATCCCAACAAGGTCTACTTCGGCGCCTGGGTCACCATCGAGGACGAAGACGGCGAACAATCGCGCTACCGCATCGTCGGCCCGGACGAGCTGGATCTGAAGCAGGGGCTGATCAGCATCGACTCACCGCTGGCCCGCGCCCTGGTCGGCAAACCCCTGGATGCCGAAGTGCGGGTGCACACGCCCACCGGCGAGAAGACCTGCTATATCGTCGAGATCGACTATCCCTAGACTCCAGGAGCGAGCCCGGTTCGCGAACTTCCCACCCTGTAGGAGCGAGCTCTGCTCGCGAAGCTTCATGAGCGCCAATGTTCGCGAGCAGAGCTCGCTCCTACACCTAGGGCAGGATCAGCGCCGGGTAATCAGCCCCTGACGCGCCACCCTGACCAGCTCGGCGATGGTCGCGTCCCGCTGTTCGGCGGTGGGCGCCTGCACCACGGCCAGGTCGAAGCTGTCACGCGCAAAGCGTGCCAGCGATTCGTCGCTCTGCACGAACTGGATGCGAAAGGCATGTGGCCCGCGCCAGCGCTTGGGCCAGCCTTCGAGATAGCGCAGCAGCGTCGGCTGATGGCTACCGCCAAGGAGAATGCGTGGATTGCGCAGCGGCAGGCCCGAGGTGATGGGAGCCAGGCGAATATGCAATTGGGGACAGGTCATGGTCGAGTCTCCGCCTCTTCTTCCCGCTGGGCAGCGGTGAGAGGCGACACCGAACCAGCGCTTTAGCGGAATTTCAGGCGTCTCGCGACTCCCTCTGGCGCCCCGCAAGTAGCTGTTTAAATCGGCGCAGAGCGGCATCCTAGAGAAGCCACATGGCAGCGTCAAGATGACAGCCGAAACACCAATCGCCGCCAATGCAGCCAACCTTCGATTGGCTCACCCCTTGCGAAGCCCCCTACAGCCTTCAAGTGGTTCCCAGCCCCCTACACGCCTTGTCAGGTGCGGCGTTTCTGGGTGTAACAAGAAGATGTCTGCACGATCGTCACAACTAACCCGCCAATACCGACAAACCCGCTAAAGCCGGCCATTCCCCGGCGATGCCGTGATGATGGCACGCTTCCTGCGATGTCATTGTCAGCATGGAACGCCACGAATCAGCACGGGATGTGCTTGCAAAGTGCCCCCAATTCAATACGAGAGCACCCATGAACAAGAACAAGACCCTGCTCGCCCTCTGCCTCGGTGCCGGCCTGTTGACCTGCGCTCAGACGCAGGCTGCCTGGTTCGGCGCCTCTGGCTCCACCGGCTATACCCAGACCCGCTACCCCATCGTCCTCGGTCACGGCATGCTCGGTTTCGACGATATCTACGGCGTCGATTACTGGTATGGCATTCCTGATGCCCTGCGTCGCGACGGCGCCAGCGTCTACGTCACCGAAGTCAGCCAGCTCGATACCTCCGAAGCCCGTGGCGAGCAATTGCTGCAACAGGTCGAGGAAATCGTCGCCATCAGCGGCAAACCCAAGGTCAACCTGATCGGCCATAGCCATGGTGGCCCCACCACCCGCTACGTCGCCGCTGTTCGCCCGGATCTGGTCGCCTCGGTCACCAGCGTTGGCGCTCCACACAAGGGCTCGGCTGCAGCCGACTTCCTCAAGGATCTAAGCGAAAGCCCTATCGGCCCTGCCGGCACCCCGATCCTGGTAGGCATATTCAACGGCCTCGGCGCGATGATCAACTACCTCTCTGGCGGCCCCAGCGACAGGGAGCAGAACGCCCTGGGTTCGCTGGAGTCGCTCAACAGCGAAGGCGCAGCACGCTTCAACGCCAAGTACCCGCAAGGTCTGCCCACCACGGCCTGTGGCGAAGGCGCCTATAGCGTCAATGGCATTCGCTACTACTCCTGGAGCGGTACCAGCCCGCTGACCAACCCGCTCGACCCCAGTGACCTGCTGCTCGGTGCCACCGCGCTGACCTTCAAGGGTGAGGACAACGATGGCCTGGTTGGGCGCTGCAGCTCGCACATGGGCCAGGTGATCCGCGACAACTACCGGATGAACCATCTCGACGAGGTCAACCAGACCATGGGCCTGACCAGCCTGTTCGAGACCAATCCGGTGACCGTCTACCGTCAGCACGCCAACCGTCTGAAGAACGCCGGGCTGTAATCCCCCCACGAGGGCCAGTCAGCACGGCTGGCTGGCCCTTTTTGCTGTTCAGGACGCTTTCGTGAAAAAACTCGCTCTGCTGCTTCCCCTGCTGTTCGCCGCCAGCCTGGCCCTGATGCTCTATCTGCAACCTGCGGCCGATACCGAGCATGAAGCCGTCGCCAAGCCTGTCACTGCCCAGGTGACACCGCCGGACGACAGTGCTCCCATCACCGGCAACGCCCCCACGCCCACTCAAGCGAGCACCAGCCAGGCCAGCAAGCTGAACCTGCCGCGCTCGTTCGTCGGCACCGAAGTCGATGGCAATCTGCGGGTGGACGCCGCCGGCAACCTGATCATCAGCGAAGATATCCGCCGTCTGTTCGACTACTTCCTCGCCAGCATTGGCGAAGAAAGCCTGGCTGCCAGCGTCGGGCGTCTACGTACCTATATCGATAGCCAGCTCGCCGAACCAGCGCGCTCGCGGGCTCAGACCCTGCTCGATCAGTACCTCGACTACAAACGCGAACTGGTCTTGCTCGAACGTGACCTGCCACAACTGCCCAACATCGACGCCCTGCGCCAGCGTGAAAGTGCCGTGCAGGCCCTGCGCGCGCGCCTGTTCGATGCCGAGACGCACCAGGCCTTCTTCGCCAACGAGGAGGGTTACAACCGTTTCACCCTGGAGCGCCTGGCCATCCGTCAGGACCCGAACCTGAGTGACGAAGCCAAGGGCGAGGCCATCGACCGCCTGCGCGCCAGCTTGCCAGCGGAGCTGCAGGAGGCCGTGCTGCCCGAACTGCAACAGGAACTGCGCCAGCACACCGCACGCCTGCAGGCCGAAGGTGCCAGTGCCGCACAGATCCGCCAGATGCGCCAGCAACTGGTGGGTGCCGAGGCCACCGCACGCCTGGAGGCGCTCGATCAGCGCCGGCAGCAATGGCAGAAGCGCGTGGACGACTACCTGGCCGCCAAGGCACGCATCGAGAACAACCAAGGCCTCAGCGCCAGCGACCGTACTGCAGCCATCGATGCGCTGGCCGCCGAGCGTTTCGACGAGCACGAACGCCTGCGCCTGCAAGCCGTCGAGCAGCTAGCCAAATCGCGCAAGGAAGGCTGATGAAGCAAGTGTCCTGGGCAAGCCCCGGGGCTTGACCACGACGCAATCCGCGCCCCTCTCCCACTTGTGGGAGAGAGCTGCTGGCCCTCGACAACGGTGCCAATTCCGGTGCGCACAGCGCACCCTACAAGCCGCGTGCGATCACCATGCGCTGCACGTCGCTGGTGCCTTCGTAGATCTGGCATACGCGCACGTCGCGGTAGATACGCTCGACCGGAAAGTCCTTGAGATAACCGTAGCCTCCCAGGGTCTGGATCGCCGCCGAACAGACCCGTTCGGCCATCTCCGAAGCGAACAGCTTGGCCATCGAGGCTTCGCTCAAGCAAGGCTGGCCCGCCTCGCGCAGGCTGGCGGCGTGGTGCACCATCTGCCGCGCCACGGCGATCTGCGTGGCCATGTCGGCCAGACGAAACGCCACCGCCTGATGCTCGATGATCGGCTTGCCGAAGGTCACCCGCTCATGGGCGTAGTCACGCGCCGCCTCGAACGCCGCTCGCGCCATGCCCACCGCCTGTGCGGCGATGCCGATACGCCCGCCTTCCAGGTTGGCCAGGGCGATGCGATAGCCCTCACCCTCCTCACCGAGGCGCAGGTCGACCGGGATGCGTACATCATCGAGCAGGATCTGGCAGGTGTCGGAGGCATGCTGGCCAAGCTTGTCCTCCACCCGCACCACCGAGAACCCCGGCGTGTCGGTCGGTACGATAAAGGCACTGATGCCCTTCTTGCCCGCCTGCGGGTCGGTGACCGCGAAGACGATGACCATGCCGGCGTGATTGCCGGACGTAATGAACTGCTTGGCACCATTGAGCACGTAGTAGTCGCCATCGCGCCGGGCACGGCTGCGCAGATCGCTGGCATCGGAGCCAGCTTGCGGCTCGGTAAGCGCGAAAGCACCGAGCATGCTGCCCTCGGCCAGCGGACGGAGAAAGCGCTGTTTCTGCTCCTCGCTGCCGTATTTGAGGATCGGCATGCAGCCCACCGAGTTGTGCACGCTCATGATGGTGGAACAGGCGCCATCGCCAGCGGCGATCTCCTCAAGGGCCATGGCGTAGGCCAGGTGCCCGGTCTCGGCACCGCCCCACTGCTCGGGCACCAGCATGCCCATGAAACCCAGTTGGCCCATTTCGGCGACGGCCTCGGCGGGGAAACGATGCTCGCGATCCCAGTCGGCGGCGAAGGGTTTCAGCCGCTCCTGGGCGAACTGGCGAGCCATATCGCGGATCAGGGTTTCTTCTTCTGTGGGCAGCATGGCTGGCTCCGGTGGTGCGAGTTAATCACTGTGGGAGGCGCTTCAGCGGCGACGGTCGCGGCTGAAGCCTCTCAAGGCGTAGGGTGCTCCATGCGCACCACTGGTTGGCGGAAACACTCGGTGCGCACAGAGCACCCTAGGGGTCGAGTCAATACAACTCGATGGCCACGGCAGTGGCTTCACCGCCGCCGATGCACACGGAGGCCACGCCTCGCTTGAGCCCGCGCTGCTGCAGCGCCGCCAGCAGGGTGACCACAATGCGCGCGCCGGACGCGCCGATGGGGTGGCCCAGGGCGCAGGCGCCGCCATGTACGTTGAGTTTGCCGTGGTCGATGCCCAACTCGCGCACGGCTACCATCGGCACTACGGCGAAGGCCTCGTTGATCTCGAACAGATCGACCGTATCCAGGGCCCACTCGGTACGCGCCAGCAAGCGCTGGATCGCTGCGACTGGCGCAGTGGTGAACAGATTGGGCGCATGCGCGTAACCGGCATGGCCGACGATGCGCGCCAGCGGCGCAAGGCCGCGTTGCTGCGCCTGAGACAGGCGCATCAGCAGCAGCGCGGCGGCGCCATCGGAAATGGAGCTGGCATTGGCCGCCGTCACCGTACCGCCCTCACGGAACGCTGGCTTGAGGCCGGGAATCTTGTCTGGCCGCGCCTTGGGCGGCTGCTCGTCGCTCTCCACCAGGCGTCGCTCACGCCCCTGCGGCGCCTCCACGGCGACGATCTCGCTGGCGAAATTGCCTTGCTCGATAGCCTGCTGGGCGCGGCGCAGCGACTCCAGGGCATAGGCGTCCTGCTCCTCGCGGCTGAAGCGATACTGCTGCGCGCAATCCTCAGCGAAGGTGCCCATCAGCCGACCGTGCTCGTAGGCGTCCTCCAGGCCGTCGAGGAACATATGGTCGAGTACCTGACCATGGCCCATGCGATAGCCGCTGCGGGCGCGCGCCAGCAGATAGGGCGCATTGGACATGCTCTCCATACCGCCTGCCACCAGCACATCGGCACTGCCAGCGAGCAACTGGTCATGGCCGAGCATCAGCGCCTGCATGCCGGAGCCGCACATCTTGTTCAGCGTGGTGCACTGCACCGCCTGGCTCAGGCCCGCCCCCAAGGCGGCCTGACGCGCCGGGGCCTGGCCCTGGCCAGCCTGCAGTACGCAGCCCATCAGCACCGTATCCACCGCCTCGGCGGCGAGGCCGGCGCGCTCCAGAGTCGCGCGAATCGCCGCTGCGCCCAGTTCAGCCGCAGTAAGGCCGGCCAGATCACCGAGAAAGCCGCCCATGGGGGTACGAACGGCGCTGACAATGACGACGGGGTCGAGTTGCTGATTCATGAGTTCACCTGCAGATCCTGTAGCCCGGATGCAATCCGGGAATGTATGGGGGTTCCCCGGATTGCATCCGGGCTACCGTTACTTGGCCGCCATGCGCAGCGCGCCATCGAGGCGGATCACCTCGCCATTGAGCATGGCGTTCTCGACGATATGCCGCACCAACGCTGCGTACTCGTCGGGCCGACCCAGGCGCGGCGGGAACGGTACGTTGGCCGCCAGCGAGTCGCGCACCTCCTGCGGCATGCCCGCCATCATCGGCGTCTCGAATACGCCGGGAGCAATGCACATCACACGTATGCCCGAGCGCGCCAGATCGCGCGCCGCCGGCAATGTCAGTGCGGCCACTCCGCCCTTGGACGCGGCATAGGCCACCTGCCCCATTTGACCGTCGAACGCCGCCACCGAGGCGGTATTGATAATGACCCCGCGCTCGCCGCCCGCGTTCGGCGTGTTCTGCGCCATGGCCGCGGCAGCCAGGCGCAGCAGGTTGAAGCTGCCGATCAGATTGACCTCGACGGTGCGCCGAAAGCTATCCAGGCCATGGGCGCCATTACGCCCCAGCACCTTCTCGGCCGGCGCGATACCGGCGCAATTGACCAGCCCGTGCAGCGCGCCAAAGGCCTCCAGCGCCTGCGCCACAGCTACCTGGCCATCTTCTTCGCGGGTGATATCGGCGCGCACGAAGCGCGCGGCATCGCCCAGTTCGGCAATGGCCTGCTGACCCGCCTGCTCGTTGATATCCAGCAGCAGCACCTTAGCGCCCTGCCCGACCAACTCACGGGCCGTGGCCAGCCCAAGACCAGAGGCGCCACCGCTGATCAGGAATACGCTGTGTTCGATGTGCATGATGAAAATTCCTCGATCAGTGACTGGCAGCCGCCTGGGCCTTGGCAATTTCCTGGTTACGCAGGAGGAAGCGCTGGATCTTGCCACTCGGGGTCTTGGGCAGTTCGCTGACGAACTCGATCTCGCGCGGGTAGGCATGGGCCGACAGGCGCTTGCGCACATACTGCTGCAGGGCCTCGGCCAGTGCATCGTCGGCTGCATCGTCGGCTGCATGGCCGGCGTGCAGGACGACGAAGGCCTTGACCCGCTCGGTACGCTCCGGGTCGGGCTTGCCGATCACCGCTGCTTCGATCACCGCCGGGTGCTCGATCAGCGCGCTCTCCACGTCGAAAGGGCCGACGCGGTAGCCGGAAGTGGTGATCACATCATCGGCGCGACCGACGAAACTGATGCTGCCGTCCTCGTTGAGCTCCACCGTATCGCCGCTGAGGTAGTAGTCACCGACGAAGGCTTTGGTCGCCATGCCGCGATAGCCAGGGAACCAGAACAGCGGCGAGCGCGCCATGTCCAGGGCGAGGATGCCGGGCTGGCCAGGCGGCAGTTCGCGCTGCTGCTCGTCCAGCACCACCACGCGATGGCCAGGCATGGCATAACCCGCCGCGCCCAGGCGTACCGGGTGCTGCAAGGCATGGTGGTTGCACAGCACCATGCCCAGCTCGGTCTGCCCGTAATGATCGTGAATAGTGCAACCCAGCCCTTCGGCGAACCAGCGGATCACTTCCGGCGTCAGCGGCTCGCCAGCGCTGCTCACCGCACGCAGTCGGCCCTTGATGGTCGCCTCCACCTCGTCACGCGCGGCCAGCAGCAGGCGGAAGGCCGTGGGTGAGCCGGCCAGGTTGGTGATGCCGTGCTCACGGATCACCCGGCAGGTGCTCTCGACGCTGAACGCCCCCTCGTAGAAGGTGGTGGTGTGCCCCAGCGCCAGAGGGCCGGTGACGGCGTAGTACAGCCCGTAGGCCCAGCCAGGATCAGCCAGGTTCCAGAAGCGATCCTCGGCGCGCAGCCCCACTGCCTCGCGCATATAGCTGACGAAGGCGACCATGGCCTTGAGCGGCACCTGCAGCGGCTTGGCCAGACCCGTGGTGCCGGAGGTGAACATCAGCAGGAAGGGATCGTCCGCCTGCCGCATCACCGGCTCGAAGCGATCCGCCTGACGCTCCAGCTCGGCCCAGAAATCCTCACCCACCGTCAGCATAGGCGGCGCCTGCTCCACCTCATCGAGCTTGCCCCGGTTGAGCACGTCGGTAACCACCAGCTTCGAGCCAGCCGTATGCACCCGATGTTCGATGGCCTTGGGGCCGAAGGCGGTGAACAGCGGCTGGTAGATGGCGCCGGCGCGCCAGGTGCCGAGAATGGTGATCAGCAGCTCCGGAGTACGCGGCAGAATGCCCGAAACGCAATCGCCAGCGCCGATGCCCCGGCTGGCCAGCAGATTGGCGAAGCGCGCCGAAGCGGCCTGCAACTGCTCGAACGTCCAGGTGGCGCGCTCGCCATTGCGCCCCTCCCAGACCAGCGCCGTGCGGCCAGCGCCGACATGGCGGTCGCAGCATTCGACACAGGCGTTGAGGGCATCGAGACGGCCGACCAGGGTGTTGGCGACGGCCGCCGCGAAATCGAAATCGCGGGCAGCGGTGAAGTAATCGCGCATCGGGGTGATCTCCCGGATTGTTCTTATTGGATGCCGCGATGGTTACCCCAGGCGTGCTGGTGGGCAATGTCGAAAGGTCTCAATCTGCCTGAGCGGAAATGACAACAAGGCCGCCGCTCAGGGGCTCTCGGGATGGATCAAGGCGCGATACTGCCCCGGCGTCGAGCCCGTCCACTTCTTGAAGGCCTTGTAGAAGGCGCTGGTATCGGCGAAACCCAGTTCGCAGGCCAGCTCAGAGAGATTGCTCTCGTCATTGTCCAGGCTGGCAATGGCCAGATCACGCCGCACCTGATCCTTGAGCCCCTGATAGGACTGCCCCTGCAGCGACAGCTTGCGCCGCAAGGTCGAGGGCGCCATATGGAAAGACCCGGCCAGCGCCTCCACGTCCGGCCACTGCTCGGGCGGCAGGCTGCGCAGGTGGGCCTTTATCCGTGCGCCCAGGCTTTGCGGGTCGCGATAGCGCACCAGGATGTTGCCCGGCGCCCCGGCGAGAAAGCGCTTGAGGTCATGCGGGCTGCGCCGGATCGGCACCTGCAGGCTGTCGGCATTGAACAGCAGGCGGCTCTGCCCGCGCGCAAACTGCAGGTTACGGGTGAACATCACCTGATAGTCCTCGATGTAATCCGGCTGCGGGCAACGCAACTGGATGCCCAGCACGTCGATGCGCCGCCCGGCCAGCCAGCAGCTCAGGCCGTGGATGATCAGCCACAGAGTGAAATAACCGAAGGCGCGGCAACTCTGCCCAGGTGACTCGTCAATGACGATGGCGGCCAGGCCATCGCGCACTTCCAGCCTCGGGCTGAAGTCATCGAAGACCAGATGCAGAAAGCGCAGCGCCCCTTGCAAGGCAGCGCCCAGAGTCGGCTCCTTCGCCGCTGCGCGGGCCATGAAGGCGAAACTGCCCACCTTCATGCGCCGTGGGTTCATGCCAAAGAACTCATCGTCCATCTGTCGGGCGATGGCCAGCCAGAGCTGGGCATAGGCCTCGGACGACACCCGCCCTTCGGGTTGCGCCAGCAGCTCGCCGTCGATCCCGGCCTCGGCCAGCAATGCCGCCTCGTCCGCGCCTTGCCGGCGCAGCTCGCACAGCGCTTCAAGCACCAGGCGTACGGAAATCGTGCCTTTTTCAGCGGACGCACCTGCCATGAGTTCCCTTGTTCGTGGCTGCCGACAAGAGCCGCATTCTAGAGGCTTTGCCGTAGCGCTTGTCCAGCCGGCGACTTGCCCCTGGCGACAGCGACGTTGACAGCCCGTAAAAGCCAACTTAACGTTTACGTAAAGGTAAACCACAAGCACATCGCCATGCCCACCACCTACAGCATCTCCGACCTGGCCCGCGAACTGGACGTCACCCCGCGTGCCATCCGCTTCTACGAGGAACAAGGCATGCTCGCCCCCGAGCGCCGTGGCCAGGAACGCATCTATCAGCCCAAGGATCTGGTGACCCTGAAGCTCATCCTGCGCGGCAAGCGCATCGGCTTCTCCCTGGCCGAATGCAAGGAGCTGATCGACCTTTACGACCCCAGCAGCGGCAATCACAAACAGCTCAATACCTTCCTCGCCAAGATCGCCGAGCGTCGCCAGCAGCTTGAACAACAGTTGCTGGATATCCAGCAGATGCAACTGGAACTGGATACCGCCGAGGAGCGCTGCCTCGCGGCCCTGGCCGACACTCACGCGCACCACTGAATCCGTCCCGGTGCGCACGGCGCACCCTACGACAACAACAGGTGACCCCATGAGCTACCCCACCCTCAACTTCGGCCTCGGTGAAACCCTCGACATGCTGCGCGACTCGGTGCACCAGTTCGCCCAGGCCGAGCTGGCGCCGCGCGCCGCGCAGATCGACCGTGACAACGAGTTCCCCATGGACATGTGGCGCAAGTTCGGCGACATGGGCCTGCTCGGCATCACGGTCAAGGAAGAGTACGGCGGCACCAACATGGGCTATCTGGCGCATGTGCTGGCCATGGAAGAGATCAGCCGCGCTTCGGCGTCGGTGGGCCTGTCCTACGGCGCGCATTCAAACCTCTGTGTCAACCAGATCCACAAGAACGGCAGCGAGGCGCAGAAGCAGAAATACCTGCCCAAGCTGTGCTCCGGCGAGCATATCGGCGCCCTGGCCATGAGCGAACCCAATGCCGGCTCCGATGTGGTGTCGATGAAGCTGCGCGCGGAAAAGCGCGGCGACCGCTACGTGCTCAATGGCAGCAAGATGTGGATCACCAACGGCCCGGACGCCCACACCTACGTGATCTACGCCAAGACCGACATCGAGGCTGGCTCGCGCGGCATGACCGCCTTTATCGTCGAGCGCGACTTCAAGGGTTTCTCCCGCCACCAGAAGCTGGACAAGCTGGGCATGCGCGGCTCCAACACCTGCGAATTGCTGTTCGAGGATTGCGAAGTGCCGGAGGAGAACATCCTCGGCGTCGAGGGCGGTGGCGTGCGCGTGCTGATGAGCGGCCTGGACTACGAGCGCACCGTGCTTTCCGGCGGCCCCACCGGGATCATGAGCGCCTGCATGGACGTGGTGCTGCCCTACGTGCACGAGCGCCAGCAGTTCAAGCAGTCCATCGGCGAATTCCAGTTGGTGCAAGGCAAGCTGGCCGACATGTACGCCGGCATGAACGCCTCCAAGTCCTACCTGTACAACGTCGCCAAGGCCTGCGACCGCGGCGAGGAATCGCGCAAGGACGCCGCCGCGGTGATTCTCTACACCGCCGAGATGGCCACCAGGATGGCGCTGGACACCATCCAGTTGCTCGGCGGCAACGGCTACACCAACGAGTACCCGGCCGGGCGCCTGCTGCGTGACGCCAAGCTCTACGAAATCGGCGCCGGCACCAGCGAAATCCGCCGCATGCTGATCGGTCGCGAGCTGTTCAACGAAACGAAATAAGCGCCAAGCCACAAGCTTCAAGCGGCAAGTAGCAGCGCGTTGGTGCTCTTGCTTGCAGCTTGCGGCTTGAAGCTTGCAGCTCCTACGGAGTCGGCCATGCCCATCCTGCACACCCAGATCAACACCCGCTCTCCTGAGTTCGCCGCCAACCAGGCGGCTATGCTCGCCCAGGTGGACGAGCTGCGCGCCCTGCTCGCCCGCATCCATGAAGGCGGCGGCGCCAAAGCGCAGGAGCGCCACACCTCACGCGGCAAGCTGCTGCCGCGCGAACGTATCAACCGCTTGCTCGATGCCGGCTCGCCCTTCCTCGAGATCGGCCAGCTCGCCGCCCATGAGGTTTATGGCGAGGACGTGCCCGCCGCCGGGGTGATCGCCGGCATCGGTCGCGTCGAAGGCGTGGAATGCATGATCGTCGCCAACGATGCCACGGTCAAAGGCGGCTCCTACTACCCGCTGACGGTGAAGAAGCACCTGCGCGCCCAGGCCATCGCCCGCGAGAACCGCCTGCCGTGCATCTACCTGGTGGACTCCGGCGGCGCCAACCTGCCGCGCCAGGACGAGGTGTTTCCGGATCGCGAGCATTTCGGCCGGATCTTCTTCAACCAGGCCAATATGAGCGCGCTGGGCATCCCGCAGATCGCCGTGGTGATGGGTTCCTGCACTGCCGGTGGCGCCTACGTGCCGGCCATGAGTGACGAAACCATCATGGTGCGCGAACAGGCCACCATCTTCCTCGCCGGCCCGCCGCTGGTGAAGGCGGCTACTGGCGAAGTGGTGACCGCCGAAGAACTGGGCGGCGCCGATGTGCACTGCAAGACCAGCGGCGTGGCCGACCACTACGCCGAGGATGACGAACACGCCCTGGCCCTGGCCCGGCGCTGCATCGCCAACCTCAACTGGAGCAAACTCGGCCAGCTCGACAGCCGCGCGCCCATTGCCCCGCGCTACGCCGCCGAGGAGCTGTACGGGGTGATCCCCGCCGACGCCAAGCAGCCCTTCGATGTACGCGAGGTGATCGCGCGGATCGTTGACGACTCGCAACTGGATGAATTCAAAGCGCTCTTCGGTATCACCCTGGTGTGCGGTTTCGCCCGCATCAACGGCTACCCGGTGGCGATCCTGGCCAACAACGGCATCCTCTTCGCCGAGGCCGCACAGAAAGGTGCGCACTTCGTCGAGCTGGCCTGCCAGCGCGGTATTCCGCTGCTGTTTTTGCAGAACATCACCGGTTTCATGGTGGGCAAGAAGTACGAGGAAGGCGGCATCGCCAAGCACGGCGCCAAGCTGGTCACCGCCGTGGCCTGTGCCCAGGTGCCGAAGTTCACCGTGATCATCGGTGGCAGCTTCGGCGCCGGCAATTACGGCATGTGCGGCCGTGCCTACGACCCGCGCTTTCTGTGGATGTGGCCCAACGCGCGCATTGGCGTGATGGGCGCGCAGCAGGCCGCAGGCGTACTGGTGCAGGTCAAGCGCGAACAGGCGCAGCGTGCCGGCCAGCCGTTCGGCGACGACGAGGAGCAACGCCTCAAGCAGCCTATCGTCAAGCAGTACGAACAGCAGGCGCACGCTTTCTACTCCAGCGCCCGGCTGTGGGACGACGGCGTGATCGACCCGGCGCAGACCCGCGAGGTACTGGCCCTGGCCCTGTCCGCCAGCCTCAACGCCCCTATCGAACCGACCCGGTTCGGGGTATTCAGGATGTAAGAGCAGCCGCAAGCTTCAAGCCACAAGCCGCAAGCACTGCTTCTTGCCGCTTGAGGCTTGCGGCTTGAAGCTGGCGACCGAAGGTAGCCCTATGACCAACTTCACCACCGTACAGCTTGAAACCGACAAACGCGGCTTCGCCACCCTGTGGCTGAACCGCCCGGAAAAGAACAACGCCTTCAACGCCGAGATGATCCGCGAGCTGATCCTCGCCCTCGACGCCGTCGGCGAAGACAAGAGCCTGCGCTTTCTCCTGCTGCGCGGCCGTGGCAAGCACTTTTCCGCCGGCGCCGACCTGGCCTGGATGCAACACGCCGCCACTCTCAACTACAACGCCAACTTGAATGACGCCCGCGAGCTGGCCGAGCTGATGTACAACCTGCACGGCCTGAAAATCCCCACCCTGGCCGTCGTCCAGGGCGCCGCCTTCGGTGGTGCGGTGGGTCTGGCCAGTTGCTGCGACATGGCCATCGGCGCCGAGGACGCACTGTTTTCCCTATCCGAAGTGCGCATCGGTCTGGCGCCAGCGGTGATCAGCCCCTTCGTCGTGCAGGCCATCGGCGAGCGCGCCGCCAAACGCTACGCGCTCACCGCCGAGCGCTTCGACGGCAAGCGCGCCCGCGAACTGGGCCTGCTCGCCGAATGCTGCCCGGCCGATGAGCTGGACGCTCAGGTCGAAGCCTGGGTCGGCAACCTGCTGCACAACAGTCCACAAGCCATGCGCGCCAGCAAGGATCTGCTGCGCGAAGTCGGCAGCGGCGAGCTGACCCCGGCCCTGCGCCGCTACACCGAGAACGCCATCGCCCGCCTGCGCGTCAGCGCCGAGGGCCAGGAAGGCCTGCGCGCATTCCTGGAAAAACGCCAACCTTCCTGGCAGGAGCAATGACCATGATCGACACCCTGCTGGTCGCCAACCGTGGCGAAATCGCCTGCCGCGTGATGCGTACGGCCAAGGCCATGGGCATCCGCACCGTCGCCGTGCACAGCGCCATCGACGCCAGCTCCCGCCATGTGCGTGAAGCCGACGTGGCGGTGAACCTCGGCGGCGCCAAGCCTGGCGAAAGCTACCTGCTGATCGACAGTATCATCGCCGCCGCCAAGGCCAGCGGCGCCCAGGCCATCCACCCGGGCTACGGTTTTCTCTCGGAGAATGCCGGCTTCGCCCGCGCCATCGAGCAGGCTGGGCTGATCTTTCTCGGCCCGCCGGCCTCGGCCATCGATGCCATGGGCAGCAAGTCGGCGGCCAAATCGCTGATGGAGGCTGCCGGCGTGCCGCTGGTGCCCGGCTACCACGGCGAAGCGCAGGATTATGAAACCTTCCGCGAGGCCGCCGCGCGCATCGGCTACCCGGTGCTGCTCAAGGCTGCTGCCGGCGGCGGTGGCAAGGGCATGAAGGTGGCGGAATCCGAAGCCCAGCTCGCCGAAACCCTGGAGTCCGCCCAGCGCGAAGCGCAGTCGGCGTTCGGCGACTCACGCATGCTGGTGGAAAAATACGTGCTCAAGCCGCGCCACGTAGAGATTCAGGTATTCGCCGACCAGCACGGCAAATGCCTGTACCTCAACGAGCGCGACTGCTCGATCCAGCGTCGCCACCAGAAGGTGGTGGAAGAAGCGCCGGCGCCGGGCCTGAGCCCCGAGCTGCGCCGCGCCATGGGCGAAGCGGCGGTCAAGGCGGCACAGGCCATCGGCTATGTCGGCGCCGGCACCGTGGAATTCCTGCTGGATGAGCGCGGCGACTTCTTCTTTATGGAGATGAACACTCGCCTGCAGGTGGAGCATCCGGTTACCGAAGCCATCACCGGCCTCGATCTGGTGGCCTGGCAGATTCGTGTCGCCCGTGGCGAACCGCTGCCGATCAGCCAGGAGCAAGTGCCATTGAACGGCCACGCCATCGAGGTGCGGCTGTACGCCGAAGACCCGGATCACGACTTTCTCCCTGCCACCGGCACCCTGGCGCTATATCGCGAGGCCACCAGCGGCGACGGGCGGCGTATCGATAGCGGCGTGGCCGAGGGCGATAGTGTTTCGCCCTTCTACGACCCGATGCTGGGCAAGCTGATCGCCTGGGGCGAAGATCGCGAGCAGGCGCGCCTGCGTCTGCTGGCCATGCTCGACGACACTCTGGTCGGCGGCGTGAAGACCAACTTGGCGTTTCTGCGCCGTATCCTCGCCCACCCGGCGTTCGCCGCGTGCGAGCTGGACACGGGTTTCATCCCGCGCTACCAGCCACAGTTGCAGCCTGCGCCGAGTGAGTTGCCGGATGCCTTCTGGCAACTCGCTGCCGATGCCTGGGTACAGAGCGAAGCACCATTGCAACGCGCAGACGATCTCCACTCGCCCTGGTCGGCCCGCAGTGGCTGGCGTGCCGGTTGTGCGGCGGAAATCGAGCTGCACCTGAGTTGCCAGGGCGAGAGCCGCAAGGTGCGAGCGGCTAACACTGCCTACTTGCAAGGCGAAGAACTGCTGGTGGACATCGAGGGTAAACGCAAGCGCCTGTGCGCCATCCGCCGAGGCGATGCCCTCTATCTGCAATGGCACGACGAATTGCGCGCCATCACCCGTTTCGACCCCATCGCCGCTGCCGAGGCCAGCCATGCCCAGCATGGCGGTTTGAGCGCGCCGATGAACGGCAGCATCGTCCGCGTGCTGGTTCAACCCGGCCAGGCGATCGAGGCCGGCACCGCGCTGGTGGTGCTGGAGGCGATGAAGATGGAACACAGCATCCGCGCGCCCGAAGCCGGCACGGTAAAGGCGCTGTATTGCCGCGAAGGGGAAATGGTCAGCGAAGGCATGGTGCTGGTGGAGCTGGAATCCTAGGGTGGATCACGCTTTATCGATCCACCGCCAGGCGGTTCCATTATCAGATGGTGGACATGAAAAGCGATGTCCACCCTACGCAGCCGACGCAAATGGTGCGCGCAGCGCACCCTACGACATCGGCAACACCTGTGAGGATAACCAATGAACCTGCCCAAATCCGTGCGCCTGGTGGAAGTCGGCCCGCGCGACGGCCTGCAGAACGAGAAGCAGCCGATCAGCGTGGCCGACAAGGTGCGCCTGGTCGACGACCTGACTGCAGCCGGCCTGAACTATATCGAAGTAGGCAGCTTCGTCTCGCCCAAGTGGGTGCCGCAGATGGCCGGAAGCGCCGAGGTATTCGCCGGTATCGGGCGTAAAGCGGGCGTCACCTACGCCGCCCTGACGCCCAACCTGAAAGGCTTCGAGGCCGCACTGGAAGCCAAGGTGGAGGAAGTGGCGGTGTTCGCCGCCGCCAGCGAGGCCTTCTCGCAAAAGAACATCAACTGCTCCATCGCCGACAGCCTGCAGCGCTTCGTGCCGCTGATGGAGGCGGCCAAGGCGGCTAAGGTGCGCGTGCGCGGCTATGTGTCCTGCGTGCTCGGCTGCCCCTACGATGGCGACGTCGCAGCGGAGCAGGTCGCCAGTGTTGCCCGCGAGCTGTACGCCATGGGGTGTTACGAAGTGTCGCTGGGCGACACCATCGGCACCGGCACCGCTGGCAAGACACGCGCGATGTTCGAGGTGGTTGGCCGCGACGTTCCGCGTGAACGCCTGGCCGGGCATTTCCACGACACCTATGGCCAGGCTCTGGCCAATATCTACGCCAGCCTGCTCGAAGGCATCAGCGTCTTCGACAGTTCGGTGGCCGGCCTGGGCGGCTGCCCCTATGCCAAGGGCGCCACCGGCAATGTTGCCACCGAGGATGTGCTCTACCTGTTGCAAGGTCTGGGTATCGAAACCGGTGTGGACATGGACAAGCTGATCGCCGCCGGCCAGCGCATCTGCGAGGTGCTGGGCAAGGCCAATGGCTCGCGCGTCGCCCGCGCCCGCCTGAGCCGATAAGCCTATATAGCCGCAGATTGCATCGGGCTAGGGTTATGCCTGAACAGCCCTGTAGGAGCGAGCTCTGCTCGCGAACGCATTTTCGCGAGCAGAGCTCGCTCCTACGGCATCCCCGCTGGTTTCGCTCTTGGCCATTGTGTGTGGTTGCCACAGAGTCGCGCTTGAATTCGCTTACAGCAGTTAAGCTCTTGTCTGACAGGCATTGGGGTAGGCACATTTTCCCGGATTGCATCCGGGCTACAGCACATCTGTCTGCGCTAACAGAAAGTCGGTAGCCTGAGCTGAAAGTACAAGAACGACGAGGACTCACCATGCCGCAACCTCTGTGGACACCTTCCGCCGAGCGCATCGCCGCCAGTCGAATGGAGGCCTTCCGTTGCTTCGTCAACCTGCGCCATGGCCTGCAACTGGCTGACTACCCTGCCCTGCATGCCTGGAGCGTCGCGCAGCGCGAAGCCTTCTGGCAGGCCATCGTCGACTTCTTCGATATCCGCTTTCACACGCCCGCCGAATGCGTGCTGCGTGAAGGCCCGGCGATGCCGGATGCGCAGTGGTTCCCCGGAGCCACGCTGAATTTCGCCGAGCACCTGCTGCGCCGTCGCGACGGCCATCCGGCGCTGGTGGCCATCAGCGAGGACGGCAGCCGCGAGCAGCTCAGCCATGCGCAACTGGCCGCCCATGTCGCCGGCCTGCAAAGAGCCCTGCGCGAGGCTGGCGTGGGTATCGGCGACCGCGTCGCGGCCTTCATGCCCAACACCTGGCAGACCGTGGTGGGCATGCTCGCCAGCGCCAGCCTCGGCGCCACCTGGTCGAGCTGCTCGCCGGACTTCGGCACCCAGGGCGTGATCGACCGCTTCGGTCAGATCGAGCCCAAGGTGCTGATCGCCGCCGCCGGCTACCGCTACGCCGGCAAGTCCATCGACCTGACCGACAAGCTCAATGAAATCCTCGCGCAACTGCCCAGTCTGGAGCGCCTGGTGATCGTGCCCTACTCACGCGATGAAGCCAGCCCTACTGATTACAAGTCAGTTGCTCCAGTGACTCTCTGGCAGGACTTCTACCAGCCCGGCGGCGCGCCGCAGTTCACTCCAGTGGCCTTCGACCAGCCGCTGTATATCCTCTACTCCAGCGGCACCACCGGCGTGCCCAAGTGCATCGTCCATGGTGTCGGCGGCACCCTGCTGCAGCACGTCAAGGAACATGGCCTGCACACCGACCTAGGCGCCAGCGACACCCTGTTCTACTACACCACCTGCGGCTGGATGATGTGGAACTGGCTGGTTTCCGGCCTGGCGCTGGGCGCCACCCTGGTGCTCTACGATGGCTCGCCCTTCCACCCAGAGCCAGCCCGCCTGATCGACCTGATAGACGCCGAGGACATCTCCATCTTCGGCACCAGCGCCAAGTTCATCGCCGCGCTGGAGAAAGCTGGCGTCAAGCCGCGCGAGAGCCACAGGCTGAGCAGCCTCAAGGCCATTCTCTCCACCGGCTCGCCGCTGGCCCACGAAAGCTTCGACTACGTCTACCGCGACCTGAAACCGGATCTGTGCCTGTCATCGATTTCCGGCGGCACCGATATCGTCTCCTGCTTTGCCCTCGGTAACCCGACCCTGCCGGTGCGGCGCGGTGAACTGCAATGCAAGGGCCTGGGTATGGACGTGCAGGTGTGGGACGACAGCGGCCAGGCGGTGACGGGAGAAAAAGGCGAGCTGGTCTGCGCCCGGCACTTTCCTGCCATGCCGCTGGGTTTCTGGAACGATGCAGACGGCGAGAAATTCCACGACGCCTACTTCGCCACCTTCCCCGGCGTCTGGGCCCATGGCGACTATGCCGAAGAAACCGCGCACGGCGGCCTGGTGATCCACGGCCGCTCCGACGCCGTGCTCAACCCGGGCGGCGTGCGTATCGGCACCGCGGAAATCTACCGCCAGGTGGAAAAGGTGCCGCAGGTGCTGGAGTCCATCGCCATCGGCCAGGAGTGGGACGGCGACGTGCGCGTGGTGCTGTTCGTGCGCCTGCGTGACGACGTGACGCTGGATGACACCCTGCGCGAGGAGATTCGCCGGATCATTCGCGCCAACACCACGCCGCGCCACGTGCCAGCCCGCATCGTCCAGGTCGCCGATATCCCGCGAACGCTCAGCGGCAAGATCGTCGAGCTGGCGGTGCGCAATGTCGTGCATGGCCGCCCGGTGAAGAACACCGATGCCCTGGCCAATCCTCAGGCGCTGACGTTGTATCGCGATTTACCGGAGCTGCAGCAATAGAAAGTCAGGGTTGTCCAAGCGCTGAAATAGCAGCACAGTGCCATCACTGACCACGGCCGATGCAGTCCTGGTTCCGATCGCTCGAACGAGGGAAAGCTTTGGACATTCTTCGGCGCAACCATGTACAGCACCAGCGAGCGTACAAGAGCGATACCCCCACGCTCATCTATGGCCATGGTTTCGGCTGCAACCAGGACATGTCGCTCAAGGTCGCCTCGGCCTTCAGCGCGAAGCATGACCAGGTGCTGTTCGACTACGTCGGCAGCGGTCGCTCCGACGCCAGAGCCTGGCAGCACGAGCGTTACAGTGCGCTCGACGGCTACGTGGAGGATCTGCTCGAGGTGTGCGATGCCCTGGCATTGAGCGAAAATCTGGTCTTCGTCGGTCATTCGGTCAGTTGCAGCATCGGCATACTCGCCGCCATCAGGCGGCCATCGCTGTTCTCACGCCTGGTGTTGCTGGGGCCTTCGCCCTGCTTCCTCAATGTCCTGCCGGATTATCAAGGCGGCTTCCTGCGCAGCGACCTGGAAGACCTGCTGGAGCTGATGGATCATAACTACCTGGGCTGGGCCGGGCATTTCGCCCCCATGGTGTCCGGGGTGAACAGCACGGACAACCTGACCGCGCAGCTTTCCGAAAGCTTCTGTGCCACCGACCCCTTGATGGCCCGGCAATTCGCCCAGGTCACCTTCCTCTCCGACATCCGCGCGCAACTGCCCCACTGCCCCACCCCCAGCCTGATCCTGCATCATTGCCATGACGCGCTGGTACCGGAGGCCGTCGCCCACTACCTGCATAGCCACCTGCATGGCAGCACCCTGGAGATGCTCGACGTCCAGGGCCATTGCGCCCACATGAGTCACCCGGGGCTGGTCATCGCGGCCATGCAGCGCTACCTGCAGACCAAACACTGAGCCCACGCCATGAGCGCGCTGTGGCCTGCTTCGCTCAGGACAAGCACGAGCAACGTTCGCTGGCCGCAGACTGACTCAGCAGCTTCTATACTTTTCTCATTCAAGCCCGTGGATGTCGGTCGTGCCCATCATCTTCTGCCTGCTTGTCCTGCTGCTGCCCCGCTACCTGATCGCGGGCGAGACAGTGCTGCTCTACATGCCCGATGCCCCGCCCCTGACCCTGCACGATTACCAGGGTGGCTACGGCATGGTGGGCGATGTGACCCTGGCGGCCATCGCCCGCAGCGGCCGCCTGACCCAGCTCATGGACGAGCCCTGGCCCAGGGCACAGGCCAGCGTCATCGACGGCAAGGATCTGCTGATCATTCCCCTGTCCCGCACCCCGGATCGGGAAGCCAATTACACCTGGATCGTTCCGATCATGCCGCTGGAACGGGCTTTTTTCAGCCTCGACGACCCCGTGCACAGCTTCGCCGAAGCCCGTCAGCGCTATAGCCGCATCGGCGTCGGCCTGGGCACGGCGCAGGTGGAGATGCTGCGTCGCGCAGGTTTCGCGGACAGCCAGGTGGTGCAGCTCAAACTGGGCGAGAATCCGGCCCGGCTGCTGGAGCTGGGGCGCATCGATGCCTGGTTCACCGGCGTACCGGAGGCGCTGTACATCTGGAGCAAAGCCGGTGAACGACAGAGTGAGCTGCGGATGAGCCCAGTACTGGCGAGCACCGACCTCTACCTGGCCTGCTCCAAGCTGTGCAACCAGAAGCTGATCGCCGAGCTGCGAAAGGCGGTGCTGGAGCTGGAGGCGGAAGGTGTCAGCCAGCGCTTGCGCCAGGCCTATCTGCCCGCCTCCTTCGTACCCTAGGGCCTGTTGACGTTTCGACGTGAACCGCGAGCGAAACGTCAACAGGCCCTAGATACCGTGGCGCCCCGGATCTTCGGGGGGCTGTTCCTGCTCGATCTCCTCCAGCTTCAGCTCCCACTCGCTGGCAGCCGGCGCTTGCGTCGGCGCGGCGGGGGCAGCGGCGGCAGGCACCGGCTTGGCATTGGCCGGGTTGTCGCGGTGCAGCTTGAGTTTGAGGCGCACGTTGTTCGCCGAGTCGGCATTCTTCACCGCCTCTTCTTCGTCGATGGCCCCCTCGTGCACCAGATCGATCAGCGCCTGATCGAAGGTCTGCATGCCCAGATTCTTCGACTTCTCCATGATTTCCTTGAGCTCGGAGAACTCGTTGCGCTTGATCAGGTCACGCACCGTCGGCGTGCCCAGCATCACCTCCACGGCGGCACGGCGCTTGCCGTCGGCGGTCTTGACCAGGCGCTGGGAGACGAAGGCCTTGAGGTTGTTGCCCAGGTCGTTGAGCAGTTGCGGACGACGTTCCTCGGGGAAGAAATTGATGATGCGATCCAGCGCCTGGTTGGCGTTGTTGGCATGCAGAGTAGAAATGGCCAGGTGGCCGGTGTCGGCGAAGGCCAGGGCGTGCTCCATGGTTTCGCGGTCACGGATCTCGCCGATCAGGATCACGTCCGGCGCCTGGCGCAGGGTGTTCTTCAGCGCAGCATGAAAGCTGCGGGTGTCCACCCCCACTTCGCGCTGGTTGATGATCGACTTCTTGTGCCGGTGCACATACTCCACCGGGTCTTCGATGGTGATGATATGGCCACCGCTGTTGCGGTTGCGGTAGTCGATCAGCGCTGCCAGCGAAGTGGACTTGCCCGAGCCGGTGCCACCGACGAAGAGCACCAGACCACGCTTCTCCATCACCGTGCTGAGCAGCACTTCGGGCAGCTTGAGATCCTCGAAGCGCGGGATGTCCAGCTTGATGTTGCGCGCGACGATGGACACCTCGTTGCGCTGCTTGAAGATATTGATACGGAAACGCCCGACGCCCGACAGCGAGATCGCCAGGTTCATCTCCAGCTCGCGCTCGAATTCCTCGCGTTGCGCGCTGTCCATGATCGAGTCGGCGATGGCCGCCACGTCGCCGGACTTCAAGGGCTCCTGGCTGAGCGCCTTGAGCACGCCATTGAACTTGGCGCAAGGCGGCGCGCCCGTGGAGAGGTACAGGTCGGAACCATCCTGGGTGGACAGCACCTTGAGCATTGCATGGAGATCCATGGCGGCATTCCCGTGAAGGCAGTTGAATTACCATAGACAAGATTGACCGCCCACTGAGCGGCGAGTCATGGCTGCAAATTGGCGTCATTCTGCTGGCGCAACGAATGCTGGCACAATACGCGCCCGGTGAATATGAGGACTGCATCAATGGCAAAGGCAATGGCCCGCCACATTCTGGTCAAGACCGAAGCGGAAGCTGCCGCGCTGAAAAAGCGCATCGCTGCCGGTGAGGCCTTCGACGTACTGGCGCGCAAGCACTCCAGTTGCCCCTCCGGCAAGAAAGGCGGCGACCTGGGCGAAGTGCGCCCCGGGCAGATGGTGCGCGCCGTGGATCAGGTGATTTTCAAGAAGGCCCTGCGCGAGGTGCACGGCCCGGTGAAGACGCAGTTCGGTTACCACCTGATCCAGGTGTTCTATCGCGACTGAAGGGCACCTCTAAAAACTACCTGCGTTGCCATCGCTGCGTTAAAAACAGGCTCGTGCGCGAGTCCGATCAAAATGCTCATTTACAGCTCGTAAACTGCGCTTTCTCGCCTGTTTTTGCCTTGCGCTGGCTGCCTCGCCTACGTTTTTAGAGGTTCCCTGAACGCGACGGTAATGGCACATAGCCTTTATCGGCGCGTTATCATGCCGGCTCCCGCCAACGTGCGCTTTCCTCAGGAGCCGTGATGAACGCCAGCCGCCCCGCCGTTTTCGCCCGTGAGTGCGACCTGGTCATGAAGGGCGGCATCACCAGCGGCATCGTCTATCCGCTGGCCATCAGCGAGATCGCCAAGGCCTTTCGCCTGCGCAGCATCGGCGGCACCAGCGCCGGAGCGATCGCCGCCGCCGCCGCGGCCGCAGCGGAACTCGGTCGCCAACGCTTCCAGGCCGGTGAACTGAGCGAGGATCCACAGGGTTTCGCCGAGATCGAACGCCTGCCCCAGCACCTGTGCCTGCCGGCAGCGAGCGGCCAGGGCACCAAGCTGCTGGCACTGTTCCGCCCACAGTCCAGGCTCCGTGGCCTGTTCGACACCTTCACCGCCATGCTCGATGCCCGGCGCAAGCCTCTCGGCCTGCTGCGCGCCGTGCTACGTCATTACGGCTTGGCGGCAGTCCTCGGCGCCCTGCTCGGCGGCGGCCCGTTATGGCCGTTGGCATTCGGCAACCATGGCTGGCTGCTCTGGTTGTGGCTGCTGCTCAGCGCACTGGTCGGAGCCCTGGTCGCCGTCGCTATCTGCCTGCTGCGCCAGCTCGGCCGCGAGCTGCCGGCCAATGGTTTCGGCCTGTGCAGCGGCATGTCCAGCTCGGACGACATCGCCCCTGGTGAAGCGCTGACACCCTGGTTGAGCGACTACCTCGACCGCCTCAGCGGCCAGCGCCAGGCCTGTGCCAACGCGGACGAGGCGATGCAGGGCGCCCGCCCTCTGACCTTCGGTGACCTGCGCCGGCATGGCATCGACCTGCAGATGATGACCACCTGCGCCAGCATGGCCCGGCCCTTCCGCCTGCCCTTTGGCAATGACGGCCGAGTACGCGAGAACAACCAGTTCTATTTCTCCCGCTCGGAATTCGCCGCCCTCTTCCCCGCGCGTATCGTCAACTGGATGTGCGCACGGCAGCGCCCGGAGCAGCAGAACGAGCGCAGTGACGGCCTGTATCGCCTGCCGCTGCCGGACGACCTGCCCGTGGTGGTGGCGGTGCGCATGAGCCTGAGCTTTCCCCTGCTGCTCAGCGCCGTGCCACTGCATGCCGTGGACTACCGGCACCAAGACAAACCCATGGAGCGCTGCTGGTTCACCGACGGCGGTATCGCCTCGAACTTTCCCATCCACTTCTTCGACCAGGCCCTGCCGACCCGGCCCACCTTCGGCCTCGACCTGGGCAGCACCGAGGACGCCCGCAGCCAGCGCGTACACTTCCCCACGAGCAACAACGACGCGCGCCTGTCCTACTGGCGGCGCTTCCCCAGCAGCGGCCTCGGCGCCCTGGGTGGTTTTCTGCGCATCGTGATGAACGTGGCCAAGGACTGGAACCACGAGACGCTGTCGTTGCTACCGGGGTTTCGCGACCGCATCGGCCTGATCCAGCTGACCCGCGAGGAAGGCGGCCTGAACCTGACCATGCCGCCCGAGCGCATTGCCCGCCTGACCGAATACGGCCGCCAGGCCGGCATCGAGTTCGTTCGTCGCTTCGGCGACCCGGCTTGCTGGCAGGCCGGCGCGCAGGCCACCAAGATGAACTGGGAGAACCACCAGAGCATCCGCCTGCGCCTGATGCTGGCCAGCGTCGCCGAACAGCTCGCCAGCCTGGAACGCGCCTGCAGCAGCCTGGCGCAGACGCCCGAGGACTATGCGCGCTTCTTCGAGGAAAAATACAGCTACCCGCTGCAAGGCCTCGGCCATCTCGCTGTCGACGCTGACGGCCAGTACCCGAGCCAGGCGGCGCTGGCCCTGGCGCAACTGGATGCATTGCGCGAGGTGGCCAGGCTGATCGAGGCGCAAAGCCAACGCCGCCCTGCCCTGCATCCGGCCAAGGGCGCGCCGAAGCCGACGCCGGAGCTGAAATTGCGTCCGCGTGTCTGAAGTAGGTTTCCAGGAATCTAGGCGAGGCAGCCAGCGCAATACTGATGCTGGTTCTATGAGAAACACCGGAGCGATTCACGCCGGGCTGGCAAGTTTGTGTTGGTTTGTTGGTTGTTCGGGAGCCTGTTCCAAATTGCCGCGTTTTTGCTGATATCTTTGGTTTCGCCCTCCCGGGCGAGTCACTTTGCGGGCAAAGTAACCAAAACCTTCCGCCCGATCATCCGGCCCTGGCTTCGCCAGGGTTCGCTCACTCCATCGCCGCTCCAGAGGCCCGCCGCGGTGGGCCATCCCTGGCCCATCGCGGCTCTCGCGACATCCATGTCGCTCAACCTCTTCCACGACGACTCCGCTCACCCTCCTGGGCGGGCTCTGCACGCGCCTGAAACTACGGTTATTCCCAGTGACTCTGCGTGCTTGATGGGTGCAGCCGTAGGGCGGACTCAGGAGCCTAAGCGAACAGTCCGCCGGGCCATGCCGAGTTCGGCACCACAACACACGTCCCGCCTCCCAACGGCGTACTGCTTCGCGAGTACGCCCTACACGACTGACCAAACAACAGCCGCAAGAATGAAACTAAACGAATGAAAGTTTTGGTTTAACCCGACGGCCACGTAGTGGTTCCACTGCTACCAGAACACGCCGCGCAGCCTCTGAAATGCCAGTTCGTTCAGGCGCGCAAATGCCCCCTTCAGGAGGCCGAACGTAGGCATTGCGCAGGGGGCGAGCGGCATGGATGCCGCGAGATACCGATGGCGGCCCCGCGTAATGGGCCAGGGATGGCCCATGTACGCCGACCCCGGAGCGATGCCGGAGTGAGGGAAGTCGAGCGAAGCATGACGGGGACGACTAGTTCCGGATGGCGGGGGTGCGTTTCTTTTGCTTACTTTTCTTTGCGCACCTCAAAGAAAAGTGACTCGCCCGGGAGGGCGAAACCAAAAACATCAACAAAAACGCGGCAAGCCGGAACAAGCACCCGAACAACCAACAACCCACACACAAACTTGCCAGTCCGCTATCGACCAAGCCCTCCCCCTAAAAGAACCTGTTTTTAACGTTGCGATCACAACGACTGCATGGGGCAGGAAGCCCAAGCCGAGGCAGTGCTCAGAGGTGCTCTCGAAACTGCCCATCTACCCCACAAATCCCCTAGAATCGCCGTCGCCCCATTAACCAATGCCAATAGCCAGCCTTGCCATGCCCACCATCACCCACGACATCGAGCGCTGCGCGCAGCAGTTGCAGAGCGGCGAGCTGGTCGCCATGCCCACCGAAACCGTCTACGGCCTGGCGGCCGACGCCCGTAACGGCGACGCCGTGGCCAAGGTGTTCCAGCTCAAGCAGCGCCCGGACAGCAACCCGCTGATCGTCCACCTGGCCGATGCCAGCCAGGCCGCCGATTGGGTCAGCGAGATTCCGCCACAGGCCCAGGCCCTGATGGAAGCCTTCTGGCCGGGGCCGCTGACCCTGGTGCTGCCGGCGCGCGACGAGGTGCTGCGCAGCGTCACCGCGGGGCAAGACAGCGTCGCCCTGCGCGTACCCGCCCACCCCGGCGCACGCGCCCTGCTCCAGGCCTTCGGCGGTGGGCTGGTGGCGCCCTCGGCCAATCGCTACATGTCCATCAGCCCCACCAGCGCCGCCCACGTCGCCCAGCAATTCTCAGACAGCGAGCTGCTGATCCTCGACGGTGGCCCCTGCCAGGTGGGCCTGGAATCGAGCATCGTCGCCCTGCTGCCCGGTGACGCCCCGCGCCTGCTGCGCCACGGCATGCTCGACCAGCAGCGTCTGCAACAGGTGCTCGGGCAAGAGCTGGAAACCCGCGACGGCGGTCTGCGCGCCCCGGGCCAACATCGCCGCCACTATGCACCGGGCACCCAGGCCAGCACCTTCGTCGAAGTGCCCGAAGCGGCGCTGGATGCCCCCGACTGCGGCTGGATCTGGTGCGGCCAGGCCCGCCCGAGCCAAGGTCCTGCCATCGATCTCAGCGCCGACCCGGAACGTTACGCCGCCGGCCTGTACGCTGCCCTTTACCAGCTCGACGCCATGGCCCTGCGTCACCTGCATATCGCCCTGCCGCCAACGGGCGCGGCCTGGGCCGCGGTGCACGAGCGCCTGCAACGGGCCACCACCCAGTAATCCAGCCTGACGGCTCAGCCTGCCGTCAGCGGGCGCCAGCCCCGCGCATCGCGTAACTGCAAAGGGGCGCCCGGCTCGTCGTCCAGTTGCAGCAGATACAGCCAGGCGTTCTCCACCAACTCACGCACCACCTGATGCTCGGCGATCACCTGATCGATCATCGCGCGCGGCGCAGCGATCACCACGCTCAGGCGTACTGGCCGATGCACCCAGCGCTGACCATCGTGCAGCGACTGCCGCGCCAGGCCGATGCGCAGGTCGCCGCCGTTGCCCTCGAACACGCCGATATGCCCACCCACCACGTTGTGCAGCACCTTGTTGCCACTGCCGAAGCGCAGGTTGTCGGTGGTCGAGGTCAGGTACTGCAGGTTGATCCAGTGCGTCACCAGCATGGGCGCGGTCATGATCTGCTCCAGCACCTTGCTGCCCTCGTCCGCACGCCAGTCGTAGTCATGCAGGAAGGCCCTACCCTGCAGGTCGAGGCCGCGACTGCGCGCACGCGGCGCGACGATGAACGCGGCATTGCCGGCCAGGCCCCACTCCGGACGGGTCTGCGCCCAGTCATTGGCGCGCCGGCGCAGTGCCGTCAGCAGCCGTGCGGGGCGTTGGCCCAGGTGTTCGAGGCCAAGCTGGCTGGCGCGGCTCTGGCGTACCTTGACCGCAGCGGCATCCAGGGCTTCGCGCAGACGCTGCCAGTGCGCCGTGAAGGCTGACGGCAAGCGTTCGCTGGCGAACACCTGCACCTCGTCGGTGGTGGTGTTGTGCAAACCGGCCAGCACATGGCAGTCAGCCGGCAGCTCGATGCCCTGCGCGGCCAGCCCTTGGCGCACCTGCGGGTCATTGAGCAATTCGGCCAGCACGCGCGCATTGACCTCGCCGCTCTGGCCGCAGCAGGCACCGCAATCCAGCCCCGCCGCCTGGGGGTTGTTGGCACTCTGGCTGCCATGGCCGAGCAACAGGATCAGCGGTGGGAAATTCTGCGTCAGGCTCATCGCCCGCAGAATGCGCGCCGCCAGTTGTACCCGCTGCTCATCGGCCAGGGGCGCCAGTACCGGTTGCAAGCGCTGCCATTCACTGGCCTTCAAGGCCACGCGCTCGGCCGGGGTATGGCCCCGCAGCAGCCCGCCGGTGTGACCAAGCAGCGCGGCGGCATGCCCCAGGCCGATGGACTCGACCAGGGTGAAGGCCGAGGCCGGCAAACGCCCGAACAGGCGCCAGCCACCCTGGCGGCCCAAGCGCGCCTGGCGCCGTCCGGCCAGCTTGGCGTCGCAGCCGGCATCGCCGCAACTGTCGCTGACCGCCAGTTGCGGCGCCAGCAAGCCCGGCAATTGTGGGCGCGTGGCCGCCGTGCCCAGCGGGGTGTAGGCGATGGGCAGGCCGAAGAAGCCAGCGAAACCGCCGGTCTGCACCTCTGGGCACACCGCTTCCAGGGCACGCCGCAGCGGCTCGGAGCGCACGTCGATGCAGAAGTAGACCCTGGCCAGCGACGCTTCTGCCTCTGCCGCGGGTACATGGGTGCTCAAGAGCTGTTGCAGGTGCTCCTGCCAGGCCAGCTCCTCGGCACGCTGCCAGAGCTGCAGAGCCTGCCAGGTAGCTGATGGCTGACGACTGCGTGCCACCTGCCAAGCCTGACGCCAGGCGCTCCAGCGGCTGCCGGCGCCGCGCTGGTGGTCGTCCACCAGCCATTCCCAGGATGCGCGTATGGCCAGCAGGTCGAGCAGCGTGGCATCGTCAGCACCGGACAGGCGCGCCTGCCAGCGCCGATAGGCGCACCAGGAAGCCCAGCCCAGGCTGCGCAGCAACAGGCAGTCGAACCATTCATCCAGCTCGTCGGCGCCGAGCCCCAGGTGCTGCACCGCACCTTCCAGCGCCGCTTGTGGTTGTGGCGGCAGCTTGGCGATGCGCGCGCCCAGCTCAGGGCAGGCGCTGAGCACGCTGAGGCCGCGGTCGTCCTGCATGGCTTGACGCCAGGCCTGGTACAAGCCGTCCTGGCGATGCAGATGCCAGTCGGCCTGCGCCTCGTCGAACCAGGCGGCGCAGCACTGGCCGATTTGCTGGGTGATCAGCGTTGGCCAGCCCGGCAAGGCAATCTCGGCGTCGGTCATGTCCTCCAGCAGCGGCAGGCTGCGAGACTCATCCTCCGCGCTGTGCAAGGCCTGCAACAGATCCGCGAGCGTCAGGCCCTGCGGGTTGTCGGCCAGCACCTGCTGCAGATGATGCTCGCCGATCTGCCCACTGGCCCACGCCTGGCGATAGTCCTCGGGCTTCAGGGTCAGGCGGCTGCCTACGCGGCGCCAGAGCTGCTCGGCCACCTCGCTCCAATGCTGCTGACGCCGCTCCCACAGGGGGCTGACCGCGATCATGCGATCCAGCGGCCAGGTCGGGGCGATACGCTCGCAGGCCCGGTTGGCAGCGGCATGTAGGGTGTCACGGTCGATCATAGCGAAGGTTTCAATGGCGGTCATGGACGCTCTCCGTTGACGGATACGATGGCTTGCGGCGGGCGTACCGGCCACAGGCGAAAGGTCAGGCGGGTGAAATGTTCATCGAGGAAGAAGCCGGCGAATGCGGCTGGGTACAGGCGCCGCGCCAGCGCTCCTTGCGGCCTTGCGACTATCCAGGCCTGTAGCAGGTAGAGGGCGAGGAACAAGCCCAGGGCCAACAGGCTCAGGGCCAGCGGCGCGCCCGGCAGTTGCCGGCCCATGTCGAGAATCCAGCTCGCCGCCAGATGCCAGAGCAGGTACAGGCCCATCAGCGCCACCAGCATCGCCCCGGCATGCAGCGCATGGCCGCGCCGCAGGCACCAGGGCGCCAGGCCCACGGCGAGAATGATCAGCGCCTCCAGCGGCAGTGGGTGCGCCGGCACGAAATGCCGCCATGCCTGATCGAGCCCGAACACGGCCAGCGCCGCCAGCACCAGCGCCAGCAGCAAGGCAGCCAGGCCCGGCGCAGGGCGAGACGGCTGCAGCGCCTGCTGACGTACCTGCAGCACCGTCTCGCCGGATGTCAGGAAGGCATGGGCCTTGTACAGCGAGTGAGCCAGCAGGTGCACCAGCGCCAGTTCGTAGAGGCCCAAACCGCATTCCAGCAGCATGAAACCCATCTGTGCGCAGGTCGACCAGGCCAGGCGCACCTTGATGCTGATACGGGTCATCATCACCAGGGCCGCGAGCACGGCGGTCAGGCCGCCGACCAATACCAGCAGCGTCTGCGCCAGCGGCACGGCCGAAAGCAAGGGCGCGAAACGCAGCAGGACGAAGCCGCCGAGGTTGACCACCCCGGCATGCAACAAGGCGGATACCGGCGTCGGCGCCTCCATCACCTGTATCAGCCAGCCATGCACCGGCAACTGCGCGGACTTGAGCATCACCGCCAGCACCAGCAGCACAGCCGCCAGTTGCAGATCCCAACCCAGAGCGCCATCCGCCTGCAGGTGCGCCGCCAACTGCTCGATGATCGTCGCCAGTTCGCTGCTGCCCGCTGCTCGCACCAGCAGCACGCTGGCCAGAATCACGCAGACATCGGCCAGGCGGCTGGCGAGGAACTTCTTGTGCGCCGCCACCTGGGCCTGAGGCCGCTCGGGGTAGAAGGTCAGCAGTTGATGCAGGCACAGGCTGGAGACGATCCAGGCCGCCACCAGCAGGTACAGATCGCGGCTGGTGACCACCATGGCCACGGCTGCCAGGGTGCCCAGCAGCGCCAGCAGATAGCGACGCTGACCGGGTTCGCCTTGCAGGTAGCGGGCGGAAAACTCGATGATCACCCAGGCCAGCAGGCTGATCAGCGTGGCCATGGCCAGCCCCAGGCGATCGGCGGGCTGGTCATCGAGTCCAGCCTGTAACAGGGCGGCCAGTAACAGTGCGAAGCCTGCCGCACCGGCCAGGCGGCCCGGCAGCCACAGAGCGCTGCCCTGGCGTTGTGGCCACAGTGCCACGAGCAGCAGCGCCAGGGCGTACAACCAGGGCAGCCAGGTGGCCAGTTCAGAATAAAGCGGGAGCATGAGCAATCTCCGAAGCGAGAAGATGGCTCTAGTCTCCGTTAGGGCTTTATTTATTTAAAATAGATTGATAAGAATTGAACATTCTTCTTTAGAGAACAAAAAATGCGCCGCCTGAATTTCCATCACCTGCATTATTTCTGGGCCGTGGCCAAGGAAGGCAACCTGACCCGCGCCGCTCAGTCCCTGCATGTCGCCCAGTCTGCGCTGTCGACGCAGATCCGTGCACTTGAGGAGCAGCTCGGCCATGCCCTGTTCATCCGCTCCGGGCGCAACCTGCTACTGACCGAAGCCGGTCAACTGGTGCTGGATTATGCCGACAGCATCTTCGCCCTCGGCAGCGAGCTGCAGATGACCCTGCAGGGCGCGCTGCAGGCCAACCAGAGGCTGCGCATCGGCGCCGTGGCCACGCTGTCGCGCAACTTCCAGGAGAACCTGCTGCGCCCCTTCCTCGGCCGCCGCGAGCTGCGCGTCACCCTGGAATCCGGCAGCCTGGGGGAGTTGCTGGAGCGTCTGGCCCTGCACAAGCTGGACGTGGTGCTGAGCAACCAGGCGGTGAGCAGCGACGCCCAGCGCTCCTGGCGCTGTCGCCTGCTGGATCGGCAAAGTGTGTGCCTGGTCGGCCCGCCACGCAGCGCCACCTTCGAGCTGCACCGTGACCTGCAGCAGGCGCGCCTGATCGTGCCGGGGCGCAGCAGCGACATTCGCAGCCAGTTCGAGCTGTTCTGCGACAATCATGGCCTGCAACCGGATATCTGCGCCGAAGTGGACGACATGGCCATGCTGCGCCTGCTGGCCCGCGACTCCGGCGACATGGCGCTGCTGCCGGCGGTGGTGGTACAGGACGAACTGCAGACTGGGGTGTTGCAGCTCTATGCCGAGATTCCGGAGATCGCCGAGCAGTTCTTCGCCGTGACCCTGCAGCGGCATTTCAATCTGAGCATCCTCGACGAACTGCTGGGCTGATGCCCCACTACGGCGTCGCGAGCGCCTGATAGAACGCCCGCACATTGGCGAAAGCCTCGCCGAAATAGGCCTCGTAGCTGTGCTTCTCGACATAGCCCAGGTGCGGCGTGCAGAGCACACGCGGATGGGTGAGCAGCGGATGGTCAGCCTGCAGGATCGGCTCCTGCTCGAACACGTCCAGCGCCGCCTGGCCGGGCCGGCCACGGTTCAGCGCCTCGAGCAGCGCCCCCGGCTCGATCAGCTCGGCGCGGCTGCTGTTGACCAGTAACGCATCGGGCTTCATCCGCGCCAGGTCGGCGGCAGTGACGCAATGCCGCGTGGCCTCGACCAGGCGCAAATGCAGGGTGAGGATATCGGCCTGCGCGAAGAAGGCCTCGCGCGTCGGCGCGGCCTCATGCCCATCGGCCACTGCCGCCTGGCGCGACGCCTCGCTGCCCCACACCAGCACCGGCATGTCGAAGGCCCGCGCATAGCGCGCCAGGCGCTGGCCGATCTTGCCGTAGCCCCAGATACCGAGCGTCTGGCCGTACAGCCGTTGGCCCAGGTTGACCTGCCAGTGCCCGGCATAGAGGCCGTTCATGGCCTCGCGCAAGCCGCGCCGGGCATTGAGGATCAATGCCCAGGTCAGCTCGGCGGCGGCAATCGGTGAGCCGGTGCCTTCGGCAACCGTCACGCCCCGCGCACGGCAGGCCTCAAGATCGAGATGCGGCCCTGCCCGCCCGGTCTGGCTGATCAGCTTGAGCCTGGGCAGACGCTGCAGCAGCGCGGCATCGATACGGGTGCGCTCGCGGGTCAGCACCAGCGCGTCGGCCTCGGCGAAGCGCTCGGCGAGCACCTCCGGATCGCTGACATGATCGTGATACACGCGGACATCGAAGCCCTGCAGCAGGCGGAAGCACTCCAGCCCCTGCACGACGCGCTGATAATCCTCGGGTATCACGATACGCATGCCGATTCTCCTGTTGGCATCAGGCCACGCTGGGTGCGCCGGTTCTCTGCCGGCGCGCACGCCAGGCACGCCAGAATGGCAGCACGACCATCAGCGCCACCAGCGCCCAGACCACCCAGGTGATCGGGCTGGCGAAGAGGATACCGATGTCGCCGCTGGACAGCGACAGCGCCCGGCGCAGGTTCTGCTCCATCATGCCGCCGAGGATGAACCCCAAAAGGATCGCCGACAGGGGGAAGTCCAGCTTGCGCAGCACGTAACCGAACAGGCCAATGGCGATCATCAGATAGAGGTCGAAGGTAGTCGCGTGCACCGCGTACACGCCGATGGCGGTAATGATCGCCACCGCCGGCACCAGCGCCCAGTACGGCACGGCCAGCACCTTGGTGAAGACCTTGATCATCGGCACGTTCATCACGATCAGCATGATGTTGGCGACGAACAGCGAGGCGATCAGGCCCCAGACGATATCCGGCTGGTGCTGGAACAGCAGCGGCCCCGGAGTGATGTTGTACAGCGTCAGGGCGCCGAGCATCACCGCGGTGGTGCCCGAACCCGGCACGCCCAGGGTCAGCATCGGCACCATGGAGCCGCAGGCAGCAGCGCTGTTGGCGGTTTCCGGTGCGGCCAGGCCACGCAGGTCACCGTTGCCGAACTGGTTGTCCTTGACCGCCATGCGCTTCTCGCTCATGTAGGACACCGCACTGGCCAGCGTTGCACCGGCCCCCGGCAGCACGCCAAGAACGAAGCCGACCACGCCGCTGCGCAGATTGGTGGCCAGGACGAAACTGCCCTCCTTGAGGCTGAACAGCATGCGTCCACTGGCCTTGATCGCCTTCTGCCCATGGTGAGTGCGCTCGAGCAGCACCAGCAGTTCACTGACCGAGAACAGGCCCAGCACCAACACCACGAACTGAATACCGTCGGCCAGCCCCAGGCTGCCGAAGGTGAAGCGATAGACACCGCTGTTGGCATCGATGCCGACGCACGACAGCAACAGGCCGATCAGCGCCGCCACGCCGGTCTTCAACGGCTTGCTACCAGCCATGCCGGCCAGGCAGGTAATGGCGAAGACCATCAGCACGAAGTATTCGGCCGGGCCGAAAGCCACCGCCCATTTCGCCAGCAGCGGCGCGAACAGCACCACGCCGATGGTGGCGATCACACCGCCGATGAAGGAACTCCAGGCCGACAGCGACAGGGCCACGCCAGCCTGGCCCTGACGGGCCAGGGGGTAGCCGTCCAGGGTGGTCATCACCGCGGACGCCTCACCCGGAATGTTGAGCAGGATCGAGGAGATACGGCCGCCGTACTCGCAGCCCAGGTAGACCGCTGCAAGCAGGATCAGCGCCGTCTCCGGCGGCAGGCCGAGAGCAAAGGCGACGGGGATCAGCAGCGCCACGCCATTGATCGGGCCCAGCCCCGGCAGCAGGCCGACCACGGTACCGATCAGGGTGCCGCACAGCGCGGTGAGCAGGTTGTAAGGACTCAACGCCACGCCGAAGCCATGGCTGAGATAACCGAGGGTTTCCATGGGTCAGCTCTCCAGATTGGCGAGAATGCCGAGCGGTAGCGGTACCGCCAGGGCCTTGTCGAACAGCAGGTACAGGCCGATGGCGAGTACCACGCCACTGATCAGGCTGTGCAGCCAGCGCCCGCCATACAGGTGTGCCATGCCCATGCCGAACAGCAGGCTGGCGAGGATGAAGCCGAGGGTCTCGAACAGCATGGCGTAACCGAGCATCAGGCCGAGGAAGGTCAGCGACTTGAGCAGCACCGCACGATTGAGCGGCGGCTCCTCGCCTTCGGCAGGCGCAGGTGGCTTGAGCAGCAGTTGCACGCAGCCGCAGGCGATCAGCAACAGCAGCAGCAATGGGAAGGCCTTGGGCCCGACCGGTTCATAGGAAAAAGGTGCGCTGTAGCCCCAGGCCAGAACGGCTAGCACACAGCAAAGCAGCAGGGTGATGCCTGCAAAGATACGATCTTGCATGGTGTTGCTCCGCAGCGATGCGCCGCCCGCAGACGGCGCATGGGACTCTCACTCAACCAGGCCGAATTCTTCGCCCAGCTTGCGGTACTCCTGCACCTGCGCCTTGACCAGCTTCTCCAGCGCCGGGCCGGTCACGTAGTCGGGCAACACGTCGCGATCGGCCAGGTAGTGCTGGAAGTCCTTGGAGGCATGCAGCTTGTCGAACTGTGCGTGCCACCAGGCCACGTCCTCGTCCTTCACGTCCGGGCCCAGGTAATAGCCACGGATCAGCGGCCATTGAATGTCGTAACCCTGTTCGCGCGCGGTGGGAATCGACGCCAGATCGCCGTCCAGACGCTTCTCGCTGAACACCGCCAGGGTGCGAATCTTGTTGCCCTGCTGCGCGCGGATCTCGCTGGCACTGCCGGTGACCAGGTCGACATGCCCGCCCATCAGTGCCATATAGTGCTCGGCGCCGCCCTCGAACGCGGCGTAACGCAGCTCACGCGGATCAACGCCAGCGGCACGGGCCAGCAGCGCGATCTTCACCCAACCCTGGCCGCCGATGCTGCCGCCACCGCCCACGATGATGCTCTTGGGATCCTTCTTCAGCGCCTGCACCACGTCGTCGAGGTTCTTGTAGGGGGAGTCGTCGCGCACGGCCAGGGTGCCGTAGTCGTTGCCGATCACCGCCAGCCACTTCACTGCGTTCTCATCGAAACGGCCGTACTTGCCCAGGGCCAGGTTGAGCAGCGAGGCACCGGAGAAGGCCACCAGAGTGCCCGGCTCGGCACGGCGGTTGGCGGCGATGGAGTTGTAGGCCACGGCGCCGATGCCGCCGGGCATGTAGGTCACGCGCATGGGCGACTCGAGCAGGCCTTCATCCTTGAAACCGGCCTGGGCCAGCTTGCAGGTCAGGTCGAAGCCACCGCCCGGTTTGCTCGGGGCGATGCATTCCGGACGTGCCGGCTCATCGGCCAACACAGAAGCACTGGCCAGCAGTGCGGCAAGGGAAAGCGGCAGGATACGGCGAATGGAACGGGTGATCATGGTGGGTTCCTCTTATTAGATTTGTAGGCAAGGGCGCTGGGTTACCACAGCGGCACGATGTAGCTCAGGATCAGGCGATTCTCGTCGAGATCACGGACGAAGCTGGAGCGATAGGTGGCATTACGCCAGGTCAGGGTCAGGTTTTTCAGCGCACCCTGGCCGAAGGTGTAGGCGATATCGGTATCACGCTCCCATTCCTGGCCTTCGCCGGCGGCGAGGTCGACCTGATCGCCACGCACGTAGCGGGTCATGAACCGCAGCCCGGGAACGCCGACGCTGGCGAAGTCGAAGTCGTAACGCAGTTGCCAGGAACGCTCGTCAGGCCCGGCGAAGTCGTTGATCTGCAGGAAGTTGGTCAGATAGGGCGTGGCGCCATCGACATAGGTGAAGGCATCATCGCCGCGCATCTTCTGGTAGCCAAGCCCCAGTGCATGGCCGGCGAGGCTGTAGGTGAACATGGCGTTGAGCGCCTGGTTGTCGATCTTCCCGGCCCGCTCCTGCCCTGCTTCGGCGTTGTTGAAATAGCGCAAATCGCTCTTCAGCTTGCCCGCAGGCAGCGACAGCGTGTGCTGCAGCCCGGCGAAATGCTGGCGGTAGACATCGCTCAGTTCGGCATGGTGATAGCTGACCAGCAGTTGCGGAGTGAGCGCATAGTCGATACCGGCGAAGCGCAGTTCGTCACTTTCCGGGCTGCCACCGAAACGGCCGTTCTTGTTGTTCAGAGCCAGCTTCTCCGAGCCGGATGCATCTCGCTGCACCACCCGGTTGATCTCACCCAGGGTGAAGGTGGCGCGCTCGAGATCCTTGCTCTGCAACTGCCAGCCTTCGTACACCTGCGGCAGCAGGCGCGAGTTGCTGAATTGCAGATAAGGCATCTTCGGCATCAGCGTACCGACGCGTAGCTGGCTCTCGGCGAAGCGCACCTTGCCGGTCACGCCCAACTTGCTGTAGTCGTCCTCGGGGCGATTCTTGCTGTCGCGCGGCAACAGGTTGGTGCCGCTGCGATCCTTCGAGGAATCCAGCTTGAGGCCGAGCATGCCGATGGCGTCGACACCGAAGCCGACGGTGCCCTGGGTGAAACCGGACTGCAGATTGAGGATGAAGCCCTGCGCCCACTCCTCGCGTTTGTTCTGCCCGGGGAATTGGCGGAAGTCACGGTTGAGGTAGAAGTTGCGCAGTTCCAGGCTGGCCTTGCTGTCCTCGATGAAGCCGGCCGCCTGCAGACTGGGCAGCGCCAGTGCCGACACACCGCAGGTGGTCAGCGTCAGTAGGGTCTTTCTTGTCATTGTGATCAAGCCCTTGATGTGGTGGTGAGTGAAGCGGTGTCAGGTTCCCGTTCGGCGACTGAGCGGGATGTAAACCTCGCCGGAGAACAGCCGGCGTGCGGTGCGCACCAATGAGGCGCGCATATGCTGTGGCTGCCCGTCTGCCGCGGGCTGCAGGGAGACTTCGATCTGCCCGCCGGGATGTTCCAGGCGTACCAGCGCTTGGCCGGCGATGGGCGCGATGTCCTGGGCGACGCTGCCGGGCACCGCACAGGCTGTCGCCAGGCCGATGGCGCCGGTCGCGGCGACCGAACGGTGGCAGTTGTGCGGCATGAAATAGCGCACGCTGAGGGTGCCGCCATGGCGTGCCGGTGCCAGCAGCACCGGCTTGGGAATCACCATCTGCGACACGTCACCCAGGCCCATGGCCAGACCGGCCTGCAGGCGGATGCGCTCCAGACGCTGGAGGAATAGCGGGTCGGCATCCAGCTCGGCCGGCGACTCGTAACCGGTCTTGCCCAGTGCCTCGGCATGCAGCAGCACCATGGGCATGGCCATGTCGATGCAGGTGGCCTCTACCCCGTCGAAATGGTCACGGCTGCGGCCGGTGGGCAACAGGCTGCCGGTCTTGGCGCCTGCGGCATTGAGGAAGGTCAGTTGAATCGGCGCGGCGGTGCCTGGCACGCCATCGATGGCGGTGTCGCCGTCGTAGCGCACGCGGCCACCCGGCGTCATCACGTCGGAATCGACGAAGGTGTTGGTGTTGAGGTTGCGGATACGCACGCGGGTCATCGGCGAGCTGGCGTTGACCAGGCCATGCTCGATGGCGAAGGGGCCGATGGCGCAGAGCATGTTGCCGCAGTTGGGCGCAGTATCGACACGGCGCTGAGTGACCATGACCTGCACGAACAGGTAATCGACATCGGCATCCGGATGGAGCGAGCGGCTGACGATCGCCACCTTGCTGGTCTGCGGGCTGCCACCACCGATGCCATCGATCTCCAGCTCATGGCCCGAGCCCATGAGATTGATCAGCAGCTCGTCGCGTTGCAGCGGGTCACTGGGCAGGTGATTGGCCAGGAAAACCGGCCCTTTCGAGGTGCCGCCTCGCATGAGTACGCAAGGTACCGTCCGCATGATGCCTCCAACGCATTAAAACTGATGATTGTTGCTTTGCGTTGATTATGAAGAGGCCAAGTTTCTTCTGTAAAATGCATATATTTCGATATTTATTCCGATACATGCATTAATGCACCAGCCAAGCGTTCTGACTTGCCAGCCTCAAGCGAAATGACTAGGGTTCATTGGTAAATTTCAGGCAAAAATAAAGACGACTAATAACGAGCACGCATGAATTACGAACTCCAGGACATCCGTGCTTTCGTGAAAATTGCCGAATTCGGCAATTTTCACGAAGCCGCCAACGCCATCCATCTTTCTCAGCCTGCGCTGACCCGGCGCATGCAGAAGCTCGAAGAGAGCCTGGGCACGCAGTTGCTTGATCGCACCACCCGGCGCGTCAGCCTGACCGCCGTCGGCCGCGACTTCCTGCCCAAGGCGCAGCGCCTGCTGGACGACTTCGAGCGCTCCATCCTCGGCATCCGCGAGCTGGCCGAGCGCCAGTCCGGCCAGGTCACCCTGGCCTGCATCCCCACCGCCGCGTTCTACTTCCTGCCCACGGTGATCCGCACCTTCAACCTGCAATATCCGAAGATCCGCATCCGTATCCTCGACCTCAGCGCCCACGAAGGGCTGGAGGCAGTGATCCGTGGCGAGGCGGACTTCGGCATCAACATGCAGAGCGGCCAAAGCGCGGAAATCGACTTCACCCCGTTGGTCAACGAGCCCTTCGTACTGGCCTGCCGGCGCGACCACCCCCTGGCCAAACAGTCGGAAGTGGCCTGGCGCGAGCTGAGCGACTATCGCCTGATCGGCGTCGGCCGCCTCAGCGGCAACCGGGTGCTGCTGGATCATGGCCTGGCCCATCTGGACTGGCGCCCGAGCTGGTTCTACGAGGTGCAGCACCTGTCGACCTCACTGGGCATGGTCGAAGCCGGCCTGGGCATCGCCGCCCTGCCCAGCCTCGCCATGCCCGCCGAGGATCACCCGATACTGGTCAGACGGCCCCTGGTCGACCCGGTGATCAGCCGCACCCTGGGCCTGGTGCGGCGTCGTGGCTCGTCACTGTCACCTGCGGCCGAACAGTTCGTCGAAACCCTGCTCAGGCAATGGCCTGGCTATACCTCACTGGGTACCGCCAGTGAATCGGGCGCCGGCAAAGCAGAGTAAGGCCTCACACATTCAAAGGCCGTGGCGCTACCGGCGCATGCTCGGCCAGCAGCGCCACGATCCAGTCGATGAATACCCGCAACTTGGCGCTGACATGGCGGTTCGGTGGGAAGGCCAGGTACATGGGCATCGGCGCCATCTGCCAATCCTCGAACAGGCGCACCAGTTCACCGCTGGCCAGATGTGGCTTGGCCATGTAGTGCGGGAGCCAGAGCATGCCCAGCCCTGCCAGCCCCGCCGCCAGGTAGGCATTGCCATCGTCGACGGTGAGCAGCGGCCGGCCTTGGCTCTCGACACGCTCCTCCCCGCGCTGCATCGCATAGGGCAAGGCCTTGCCCGTGCGCGACCAGAGAAAGCCCACGGTGCTGTGCCCGGCATCCTCCAGCTCGCGCGGATGCAGCGGCGTGCCGCTGCGTTGCAGATAGCCCGGCGTGGCGTAGATGCCAAGCTGCAGATCACCCACGTGCCGGGCGATCAGCGATTGATCGGTGATCTCGCCGCCGCGCACCACGCAATCGACGTTCTCACCGATGATGTCGACGATGCGATCGCTCACCCCCAGGGTCAGCTGGATTTCCGGATAGCGCGCATAGAACGCCGGCAATGCCGGAATCAGCAGCATCCGCGCGAAGGGGCTGGGCACATCCACGCGCAGCCGTCCACGCGGGGCCAGGGCTGCGCTGGAGAGGCTGGTCTCGGCATCGTCCAGCTCGGCCAGCAGGCGCACCACCCGTTCGTAGTAGGCGGCGCCATCGGCGGTGACCTTGACCCGGCGCGTGGTGCGGTTGAGCAAGCGCACCCGCAAGCGCGCCTCCAGTTGCTGGACGAGCTGCGTCACGCTGCTGCGATTGATGTGCAGCGTTTCAGCCGCCTTGGTGAAGCTGCCGGTTTCCACCACGCGGGCGAACGCCTGCATTGCATCGAAACGATCCATCTCGGGTTTCTCTTCGCGGCTCAATTGTTTGGATTCTACAAACAGTCCTGACCCGAGGTGCGTGTTTATCCCGCCCAGTGCGCCTCCTAGAGTGGCTCCATCATTCACGACGGGCCCAAACGGGCTCGGATGGAGGCAGGCAATGAGCAATAAACGTGATGTGGTATTCCCGGCCGAGCGCCATGCGCTGTACGAACTGCATCGTTATTCCCCGGCGATTCGCAGCAACGGCTTTCTGTTCGTCTCCGGCCAGGTCGGCAGCCGCAAGGACGGCTCGCCGGAGGCGGATCTGCGGGCTCAGGTACGCCTGGCCTTCGCCAACCTCAATGCGATTCTGGCCGAGGCCGGCAGCAGCTTCGATGATGTGATCGATACCACGCTGTTCATGCTCGATCCGCACACGCAGTTCGAGACCATCTGGGAAGTCGCGGCCGAATACTGGGGCCAGGCCCCCTACCCGACCGTGACCGCCCTCGGCGTGACCTGGCTGGCCGGTTTCGAATTCGAGATCAAGGTGATCGCCAGGCTGCCGCACTGACGGCGGGCACGCCCGGCTCGATGCCGAGCGCGCCAGGTGCACTCAGAGATGGGTGAACACGCGCTCGGCCGGCAGGCGCGATTTCGGCAGCGCGGCGTTGAAGTCGCTGTCGCTGTGATAGCCCAACGCGACCATCACCAGGCTGCGCAGGCCGCGCTCGGCCAGGCCCAACTCGGCATCCAGAGCGTCGCGGTCGATGCCCTCCATCGGCGTGGCATCCAGGCCCAGGCTGGCCGCGCCGAGCAGCAGGGTGCCGAGCGCCAGGTAGGCCTGCTTCTCCATCCAGTGCGACATGTCGCCCAACTCGCGGTGCAGCTTCACGTAGCTATTGCGGGTGTTCTGCTGGGTGGTACGGGCGGCATCGTCACGGAAGCGGCCATCGGCGCCCTCCTGCTCCAGCAGCGCCGCCAGGTGCGCCTCACTCATCTCGCGCTGGGTGCAGATCAGGATCACGTGCGAGGCGTCGAGCACCTTCGGCTGGTTGTAGACGAAGCCACCCTGGGTGCCCTTGGCCAGGCGCGCCTTGCCAGCGACGGAGCTAGCCATGACGAAGTGCCAGGGCTGCGAGTTGACCGACGACGGCGCCAGGCGCAGCAACTCCAACAACTCATCGATGCTCGCCTGCTCCACCTGGCGGGTCGCATCGTAGGCCTTGGTGGTGTAGCGCTGGCGCGCGAAGGAAACGGGGTTCATGAAACTTCTCCTGAAAGAGATGGGGGCGATGGACGCTAGTCTGAATCAAGCGAATAGGTGAAAAAAGCCATCACACCCCTCAGGATTTTCAACGAAGACGAAAATCCGCCCACCACAGAGCGCTGCGCCGTCGATCAGCGTTGTCAGTCGCCTGCCGAGCAAAACATGGAACGGCAGCCGATCCCGTGGGTATGAGGCGCCATCCCAAATCGTAAAACCGTGCAAGCAATCTGCTCGCTACGCTTATGGCAGATTTCTTACAGTGCCTGTTTTTTCCTGACCGAACAATCAGTTAGCCATCCTTGCGGAGGACGCCCCGCGGGCACCGATACGCGCCACTCTTGGAGCGCCAGCGAAGCCTCAACTAAGGTCAGAACAATATGATTTGGAACGAACGCTCCATGAAGAATGCCATTCGAGCCACCGCCCTGACGCTCGCGTTCACCGCACCACCGCTCTTCGCAGCCGGTGAGCTGCAGGGGCAACTCAACGTACAGATCACCATCGGCACGGGCTGCACCGTCACCAACGGCACCGCCGGCGGCAGCGGCAATACCTTCGGCTCCCTGTCATTCGGCGACTACGCCGATCTCAACAACCTCATCGATGGCCGCTCATTCGGCAGTGCCGGCGGTAGTTCGTTCGGCCTGCAGTGCAGCCTCGGCACGGCCTACAGCATCGCGCTCAATGGCGGGCAGAACGCTACCGGCGGTCAGCGGCGCATGGTCAACTCCGGCACCTTCGTGAGCTACGACCTGTATCAGGACAGCGGCCGCACCCAACCCTGGGGAGATGGTGGCGCTACCGGCACGGTGCTCTCCGGCACCGGCACCGGCAACAGCGAAGAGGTGGTGGTGTACGGCCGGGTACCGGCACAGACCACGCCCAGCCCCGGTACCTACAGCGATACGGTGCAGGTGACGATCGCCTGGTAACCCCCGCGACGCTTGCCGTCAGGACTCCGTTAAGCCAGGGAAAACTGCCATGCCCCGTCCGCTCGCCCTCCTGCTCTTGCTGGCCCCGGCGACCCTGCCGGCGGTCGACAAGACGGCCACCATCGGCTTCAGCGTCGAGGTGCTACCGGCCTGCCAGGCCGGCAGCGACAGCGGCTCCGGCCTGAGCTTCGGCACCCTGGATTTCGGTACCCATTTCGCCCTCGACAATCTGCTCACGCAAGTCGGCCAGCCAGGCGCTGGTGCCTTGCGCATCAACTGCCAGCAGAACATCCCCTATCGGGTGCTGATCAGCGGCGGCCACAGTGGCAGCGTCAACAACCGGCAAATGGTCGGCCCAGGCTCGGCAGTACTGGCCTACAACCTCTACACCGCCGCGGACTTCCTCAACGTATGGAACGACAGCACCGGCGTCGGCGCTGTCGGCAATGGTCAGGATCAGTGGCTGCCCGTGTATGCGCGGATTCCGGCACAGGCCTCGCCGCCACCGGGCAGCTACAGCGACACCCTGACCGTCACGGTGAGCTGGTGATGCCGTGCCGATCGTTATCCGCTCCGCTCCATCTGGCGCTGCTGATCGCCTACGCCTCACCCGGGCATGGCGATACCGGGGTCAACGACCAGGTGGTCAGTCAGAGCTTTCAACTGCGCGCAGAGATCGTACCGGGTTGCCTGCTGGGCAGCGGCAACAGCGATGCGACCACCTTCGGCAATCTGTCGTTCGGCCAGATCGCCTCGCTGCCGGCCAATCTCGATGTGGCCAGTGCCCCTGGCAGCGGCTCGATCATCCTGCAGTGCTCGCCGGGCACGGCGCTTACCCTCTCGCTCAATGCCGGGCTCAACGCCAGCAGCGTGGGGGCCGGCCGTTACCTGGCCAAGGGGGCCGAGCGCTTGCGCTACCAGCTCTACCAGGACGCCGCGCGCAGCATCGTCTGGGGCGACGGCAGCAACGGCGGCACGCGCCTGAGTATCACCTTCCCCAGCGCAGGCGGCAGCCAGACCTACGCCGTCTATGCGCGCCTGTTCGCCGTCACCCCGCTGCCATCGGCAGGCACCTACACCGACACCATCACCGTCACCCTGAGCTACTGAACCATGCGCATGCACATCCTGTTGAACGGTTGCCTGGCATTGGCCTTGTCGCTGACGAGCCTGCACGGTTGGGCGGCCAGCTCCATCCTCATCTGGCCGATCAACCCACTGATAGAGGCCGACCGACAGAAAGCCGCCGCGCTGTGGCTGGAAAACCGCGGCACAGAGCCCGTGGATCTGCAGATTCGGGTACTGGACTGGCAACAGATTGGCTTCGAGGATCAACTGAGCCAGCAGAAACAGGTGGTCGGCAGCCCGCCAATGGCCACGCTGCAACCGGGCAAACGGCAGATGATCCGGCTGGTCAACCTGCAGCCACCGCCGCCGGGAACGCTGCGCACCTACCGCGTACTGGTGGACGAGGTGCTGCCGCCACAGACCCGCCCGCAACAACTGGGCGTACAGTTCCAGATGCGCTATTCGGTACCGCTGGTCGTGGTCGGAGCTGGAGCCTACCTGGATGACGGTGCACGCGATGCACCCGAGCAAGGCCAGCCCCTGGCGCCCGACCTGCGCTACCGCATCACCGACGGTTTCCTCCACCTGCGCAACCTCGGCCCGGCGCCCGCGCGCCTGTCGCAGGTCATGCTGCAGCGCGACGGCGGCGATGTGTCCGTTGCCGACGGTTTGCTCGGCTACGTGCTGCCGGGCGCCCACATGCGCTGGCCATTGCCGCCGGGTGCGACCAGCGGGCACCTGCAGGCTCACGTCAACGAAGCACGGCGCGCACAGAAACTGGTGGCCGAGTAATGCCTTGGGTCTGCTCCTGTTGTTCATCCTGCTGCTCTGCACCAGCGCTCGCGGGGATGAACAGGCGCCAGAGCACCTGCTCTATCTGGAACTGGTGATCAACGAACTGCCCAGCGGCAAGGTGGTGGAAGTGCGACAACGACAGGATCGCCTCTGGCTGCAACGCGACGAACTGACTGCCATCGGCGTGCCGCTGCCGGCGGAATCGAACGAGTGGATCGCTCTCGACAGCATCGACGCACTGCACAGCCAGTACCAGCAGGACACCCAGCGCCTGCGGCTGACCCTGCCGAGCGAGTGGCTGCCTCACCAGCGCTTCGGCCCGCAGAGCCTGAGCGAGCCCATGCCGGCACAAAGCTCATTGGGCCTGCTGTTCAACTATGACCTCTACTACAACCACAGCGAAAACGCCGCCCACTATGCCAATGCCTGGCTGGAGCAACGCGCCTTCGATGGCTTCGGCATGATCTCCAACACCGGGGTCTATCGGCACAGCTTTGCCGGCCCCGGCTACCGCGACGGCTACACCCGCTACGACACCACCTGGCGCTTCAACGACCAGCAACGCATGATCGGCCTCACCGGCGGCGACCTGATCACCGGCGCGCTGACCTGGAACAACGCGGTACGCCTGGGCGGTATCCAGATCGCCCGCGACTTCTCCCTGCGCCCGGATCTGATCACCTATCCCCTGCCGCGCTTCGCCGGTGACGCAGCAGTGCCCAGCACCCTCGATCTGTTCATCGACAACGCCCGCATTGGCCAGCAGGATCTGCGCCCCGGCCCCTTCACCCTCAACACCGTGCCCTATATCAGCGGTGCCGGCACGGCGACCCTGGTGACCACCGACGTGCTGGGTCGCCAAGTCACCACCACCGTGCCCTTCTACGTAACCGACACCCTCCTGCGTAAGGGCCTGATGGACTACTCGGCCTCGCTCGGCAAGCTACGCCGCAACTACGGCGTGGACGACTTCGCCTATGGCCAACTGGTCGGCAGCGGCAGCCTGCGCTACGGCCTGAGCGATCAGCTCACGCTGGAAAGCCATCTGGAAGGCGGCGCGGGCCTGCGCCAGGCTGGCATTGGCGGCACCGTCGGGCTGGGGCTGTTCGGCACCCTGAGCACCTCACTGAGCCAGAGCAGCGGTATCGGCAACGGCCAGCAGTACAGCCTCGGCTACAGTTATTACGCCCGGCGTTTCGGCATCACGGCGCAGCGCATCCAGCGCACCCGCGACTACGCCGACCTGAGCGTGGCCTACGCCCTGGACAATGGCCTTGCCGGCACCCTGCTGAGCAAGTACCAGGATCAACTCACCTTCAGCTTCAGCCCCGAGCGGCTGGGCTCTTTCGGGATAGGCTACTTCGCCAGCGAAGCGCACAACGGACGACGTACTCGCCTGCTCAACCTGTCGTGGTCACGCGGCCTGTGGGGCAGTAGCAGCGTTTATCTGTCATTCAACCGGCAACTGGACGACGGCAGTCATTCCATCCAGGCGCAACTGGTCATCCCCTTCGACCTTCACGCCAGCATGACCACCGCCGTGGAGCGCACCAGCAGTGGTGACCAGCGCGTACGCGCCAATTACAGCCGCAATCCGCCCAGTGAAGGTGGCCTCGGCTGGAACCTTGGCTATGCCGACGGCGCCAGCCAATACCGCCAGGCTGACCTGACCTGGCGCGCACGCCATGCGCAGGTGCAGCTCGGCGCCTATCAGGACGATGGCCTGACCACACACTGGGGAGGTGTGAGCGGCTCGCTGGTGGCCATGGAAGGCAAGGCCTTCGCCAGCAACCGCATCGACGATGCCTTCGTGCTGGTCAGCACCAATGGCCAGGCCGACGTGCCCGTGCGCTACGAGCATCAGCTACTCGGCCGCACCGATGCCGATGGCTACCTGCTGGTGCCCTGGGTGCCCTCCTACTATCCCGGCCAGTACGAGTTGGATCTGCTGGATCTGCCGAGCAACCTGCAGCTTGCCGAGACGCAGAAGCGCATTGCCGTGCACAAAGGCAGCGGCGCCTTGCTGGCCTTCCCGATGCTCATGACGCTTTCCGCCAGCATCCAGTTGGTCGACGATCAGGGCCAGCCCCTGCCCCGTGGCAGCCAGGTCACCCATCACCCCAGCGAGCAACGCACCTATATCGGCTGGGATGGCCAGCTGTACCTGGAAGGCCTGAGCGGCGAAAACCGCCTCGACGTGCAATTACCCAACGCAGCGCCATGCAGCACGACGTTCAGCCTCGACGAAACCGCCACGGAAATGGCCGTGCTCGGCCCCCTGACCTGCACCGCCCGCGCCGGAGCGATGCCATGAGACGCTGGGTGGCAGCCCTGACCTTGCTCTGCGCCAGCCTGGCCAGCCCGCTGCTATGGGCCTGCAACACCTCGGCCATGGCCGTCAGCCTGGGCAGCAGCAACTCCCTCAGCCTGCGCAATACGCCGCAGTCGGCCGCCGCTGGTGCCGGCCTGTCCTGCCCGGGCGTACTGCAGGCCCTGACGGCGGCCTATGTCAGGGTCACGCTGCAGAACAGCGGCGCACTGGCCTTGCAGGACGGCCAGGGCAACCAGATTCCGTTCCAGATCTATCAGGACGCCGGCTACAACCAGGTGCTGGTCTCCGGGCAACCGCAACAGTTGGGTGCAGTCAACCTGCTGGCGGTCGGCAGCACCTCCAGTGCCATCGGCCTGTACTTTCGCACCAACCCCGGCCCGAACGTACCGGCCGGCACCTACACGGCGACGGTGACGCTGCGCTGGGACTGGGCCATCTGCACCACCGGCGTGCTCAGCGCCTGCCTGTGGAATCGCAGCCCGGGGTTGGTGCAGCCGTGCCTGGCCGTGTGTGGGCCACCGAGCAACTGGGGCAGCGGCTCGCTGGCCACCCTCACCATCACCCTGGTGGTCAGCAAGGCCTGCCGTATCGATACCTTGCCGGCGGTGGATTTCGGCGCGCAGGCGCTGGTCAGCCAGTTCACGGCGCAACAACGCACCTTCGCCGTCACCTGCACCAACAGCGAGGGTTACACCCTGACCTTCGATAACGGCCAGCACTACCAGGCGCCCTGGCGGCGGCTGAGCAATGCCGGGCAGTACCTGCGCTACAACCTCTACCACAGCGGCAGCAGCCTGATCTGGAATGCCGCTGCGCCGCTCACAGCCAATGGCACCGGCAATTCGCAGAGTTTCACCTATCAGGCGATCCTCGACCCCAGCCAAGCCAACGCGCCGGTCGGTGTCTACACCGATAACGTGCTGCTGATCATCAATTACTGAGGCCTACCAGTAGACTTCCAGGCTGGACTGCGCAGCCTCGGCGGTGTCCAGGCGCAGCGAAGGCGTGTGGCTGTCGCGGCTCAACGGCAGGGCTCGCCCCTGCCCGTCCCGGACATGGAACACCGCGTGCTCACAGCCATCGCCTTGCAACTGCCAGACGACATCATCGACTTGCAGGGAGATTTCGCAGCGCTTGAGCACCGTCAGGCTGATCGACAGGCTGCCATTGAGCTGGCCGGCGACCGCGTTGCTGCACAGCAGGCACGAGGCAAATGCCGCGCAGGGAAGAAACAGACGTAGGAAGGGCATGAAGGCGCTCTACGGTGACGTTGGCCTGCGTTGGGTGAAGGTCAAATCCATCCGTAGAAACGACCGCCGCCAAGGCGTCGGTCGAGTGACGTCAAGAATAGAATGATGTCACATTGAAATCACGCCTCTCCCGACGAACGTAACGAGCCGCGCCTCGTCCGCCTGCCCCGCGTGCCACTCATGTCAACGCGCGCGCCAGGAAACGCGGCGCCGGCGCCACGATCTGCTCCTGCGCCGCCACCAGCGGCAGATCGCGTGCGCCCTCCTCGGTCTGCTCGACCAGGGCATAGAGCGTCGCGGTGGCCAGTTCCAGGGCCTGCGGTAGTGCCTGCCCGGCCAGCAAGCGGCCGAGCAAGGTGGCGGAGAACACGTCGCCCATGCCGTTGGGCAAGGGGTGCAGTGCCAGCCGTGGCGTGCTTACCAGCCAGGCGCCCTCGCCGTTGACTGCCAAGGTGCCCAGCTCGCTGTCGGGGATATCCGGCGTCGCCAGGCTGGTGATCACCACGATATCCGGGCCACGACCACGCAGTTGCCGGGCGATCTTCACCGCTTCCTGCAGGCTGCCCAGCTTCGTGCCGGTGAGCAGCTCGAACTCGAACTGGTTGGGGGTGATGATGTTGGCGAAGGGAATCGCCTGGTCACGGAGAAAGTCCGGAATCGCCGGATTGACGAACACGCCCCGGCCGACATCGCCCATCACCGGGTCGCACAGGTAGCGCACGCCGGGATTGTGCTGGCGGATCTCGCCGACCGCTTCGAGAATCACCCGGCCGCTGTCGGCATCGCCCAGGTAGCCCGACAGCACCGCCGACAGGCGCGGCAGCACGCCGCGCTCACGCAGCCCCAGCAACACCTCGCGCACGTGCTCGGCGCCGAACACCTGGCCACGGAACTGGCCGTAGCCGGTGTGGTTGGAGAACTGCACGGTATGGATCGGCAGCACCTCGAAGCCCAGGCGCTGCAGCGGGAAGACCGCCGCGGCATTACCGACATGGCCCCAGGCGACATGGGATTGGATCGATAGAACCAGCGGTGGCAGGACGGCACTCATCAGGGGCTCCGGCAGTGAAGGGATGGGTGGCGATTATTGGTCATGTCGGGGCCGCAAGGCCACTGCCGGCGCAGACCGCGAGCTGGCGTGCAACGCTCCACCATCGGCCCGAGTCTCCGGCACAGCATCGGCCTGACAAGCGCAGCGGCTGTCGCCACCCCTGGCAGAAAAAGGTGAAACGGCCTCGGCGCAGGCCCGGTCACAGCCTAGAAGCCAGCAGCAGGCGCCCGCTTAATGAGTGGGCACCTCGCCTTTACCATCACGGGGAAGCCGCCATGCCAGAACGCGCCGATCAGCCACGCACGCCAGCGCGATACGGAGGGGCGAGGTGCACCTGAACCTCGCCCTCCCGAGCCTGCCGTCGCTGGCCAGCGAGGCGCCAATGCAATCGATGCTGGCACCACGCAGCGAGGCGGCCGAGCTGATCGCCACCCTCAGTTGGTGGATGATCGGCACCTTCACGGTGGTCTTTCTGCTGGTCATGCTGCTGGCCGGCATCGCCCTGTGGCGCGGCATGCACGCCAGGGCCAGCCTGAGCGAGCGGGCCAGCCGCAACCTGGTGCTGCTCGGCGGCGTGGTGGTGCCTTCCTTCATTCTCGTGGCGCTGGTGATCGGCAGCATTCTGGTCGGCCAGGCCAGCTCCGGCGACCAGGGCGACGCCGAGCTGACCGCCGAGATCACCGGCAACCGCTGGTGGTGGCGCATCCGCTATTTCGACCGCGAGGGTCGACTGCTGGCGGAAACCGCCAACGAGCTGCACCTGCCCGCCGGTGAAACCGTGCGCCTGGTGCTCGAAGCCAAGGACGTGATCCACAGCTTCTGGGCACCGAATCTGGACGGCAAGACCGACATGATCCCCGGCATCAGCAACCAGCGCTGGCTGCGCATCGACCAGCCCGGCGTGTATCGCGGGCAATGCGCCGAGTTCTGCGGCGACCAGCACACGCTGATGGCGGTGCGCATCGAGGTGCAGGATCAACCCGCCTTTCGCCGTTGGTTGGAACATCAGGGCCAGCCGGCCGTGGCGGCCGCGCAAGGCATGGGCGAAGCGCGGCGGCTGTTCAGCGAGCGTGGTTGCGCCGACTGCCACAGCATTCGCGGCACCGCTGCCGCCGGCCTGCTTGGCCCCGACCTGACCCACCTGGCCTCGCGCCAGACCCTCGCCGCCGCCACCCTGCCGAACAATCGTGGCCACCTCGCCGGCTGGATCAGCGACCCGCAGAGCAGCAAACCCGGTGTGCTGATGCCGGCCACCCGCCTGCAACCCGATGAGCTGCAGGCGCTGCTCGATTACCTGCAGGCACTGCACTAGGAGGCGCATGCGATGACGGATCTGCTGGATGAACGACAACGGCAACAGCTCGACGACACCTGGCGTTCGCCAACAGGGCTGGTCGGCTGGTTCATGCAGGTCAACCAGCGCAAGATCGGCCTGCGCTTCATCGTCACGGCGTTCATCTTCTTCCTCCTCGCCGGGGTGCTGGCGCTGCTGATGCGCCTGCAACTGGTGAGCCCGGAGAACGGTCTGCTGGATCCGACGCTGTACAACCAGCTGTTCACCATGCACGGCACCACCATGATGTTCTTCTTCGCCGTGCCGGCGATGGAGGGCTTCGGCATCTATCTGGTGCCGCTGATGCTGGGCACGCGCGACATGGCCTTTCCGCGCCTGAATGCCTTCGGTTATTACGTCTACCTGATCGCCGGCATCGTCTTCTTCCTCGCCCTGTTTCTCGGCATGGCCCCGGACGACGGCTGGTTCAGCTACGTGCCGCTGGCCGGCAAGACCTATTCACCGGGCCAGGGCGCCGATATCTGGACCACGGTGATCACCTTCATCGAGCTGTCCGCCCTGTCGGCGGCGGTGGAGCTGATCGTCACCATTTTCAAGCTGCGCGCGCCAGGCATGACCCTCAACCGCATGCCGTTGTTCGTCTGGGCGATTCTGGTGATGTCGTTCATGATCGTCTTCGCCATGCCCTCGGTGATCGTCGGCAGCGTGCTGCTGGCGCTGGATCGCACCTTCGGCACGCTGTTCTTCCACAGCGAGGCCGGTGGCCTGCCGCTGCTCTGGCAGCACCTGTTCTGGTTCTTCGGCCACCCGGAGGTGTACATCATCCTGGTGCCGGCGCTGGGCATGATCTCGGCGATTCTCACCACCTTCTGCCGGCGCCAGGTGTTCGGCTACACGGCGGCGGTGCTGTCGCTGGTGGCCATCGGCTTCATCTCCTTCGGTCTGTGGGTGCACCACATGTTCACCACCGGGCTGCCGCAACTGAGCCTGGATTTCTTCACCGCCGCGAGCATGATGATCGCCATTCCCAGCGGCGTGCTGATCTTCTGCTGGATCGCCACCCTGTGGGGCGCGCGCATCCGCCTGGCGACGCCGATGCTGTTCATCCTCGGCTTCTTCTTCACCTTCGTGCTCGGCGGCCTGACCGGGGTGATGGTGGCCTCGGTGCCCTTCGACCGCCAGGTGCACGACAGCTACTTCGTGGTCGCCCACTTCCATTACGTGCTGATCGGTGGCGGCGTGTTCCCGCTGTTCGGCGCGCTGTACTACTGGTACCCCAAGCTGTTCGGGCGGATGCTGTCGGAGCGTCTGGGGCGCTGGAGCTTCGCCCTGATGTTCCTCGGCTTTCACCTGACCTTCTTCCCCATGCACCAACTGGGCTTCGAGGGCATGCCACGGCGGGTCTACACCTATCTGGCCGAAATGGGCTGGGGGCCGTTGAACCTGCTGGCCACGGTCGGCGCCTTCGTCTTCGCCGGCGGCGTGCTGCTGACCCTGATCAACACCCTGCGCGCGCGCTTTCGCGGCCCGCTGGCCAGCGCCAACCCCTGGGGCGCCGACAGCCTGGAATGGGCCTGCGACTCGCCACCGGGCAACTACAACTTCGCGCGCATTCCGGTGGTCGACAGCGGCTCGCCACTGTGGCGCGACGGCGATCCCGAACGCCTGCTGACCCTCGCCGACCTCGGCCACGTTACCGGCCTGCGCGCCGACCGCCGCGAGGTGGTGGCCAGCAGCGTGGTGGATGCCGAGCCGCAGACCGTGGTGGTGCTGCCGGCGCCTTCGATCTGGCCAGCGCTACTGGCGGTGGCGGTGGCCACGGGCTTCGTCGGTTTCATGTGGTCGCCGTGGTTCTTCGTCTTCGGCTTCTTCTTCAGCTTCTTCATGATCGTCGGCTGGCTCTGGCCTCGGCGACCCTGGCGGGAGGATTGAGGTATGCCCAGAGTGGTGGATGTCAGCTCGTTGTCACGCTTCCAGGCCGGCCCGGAGGCGCCGCTGTGGTGGGGTATCGTCGGCCTGGTGCTGATCGAGGGCACGGTGGTGGCGAGCTTCATTGCCAGCTATTTCTACCTGCGCCTGTACCAGCCGCAGTGGCCACCTGCCGGTGTGGCGCCGCCGGAGCTGCTGTGGTCGACGCTCAACCTGATCATGCTGCTGGCCAGTTGCGTCACCATGTGGTGGGCCGGCAACCAGCTCAAGCAGGATCGGCGCCGCCGCTTCACCCTGGCCACCGCTACCAGCGTGCTGCTGGCGAGCCTGGTGCTGCTGTCGCGCTGGCAGCAGTTCCACGCCCTGGACGTGCGCTGGGACAGCAGCCCCTATGGCTCGATTGTCTGGACCATCTCCGGCTTTCACTTTCTCCATGTGATTTCCGCCGTGATCGGCACCGCCGTGGTGGTGCTGCTCGGCCTGCGCGGCTTCTTCACCCGCCAGCGGCAGATCGCCGTGGTGGTCGACACCCTGTACTGGTACTTCGTCGGCCTGGTGTGGATCCCTCTGTACCTGGTTCTGTATTGGGTGCCCCGCTGGCTATGAGGAGGCTCGACCATGTGCGCTGACGCCACCCGCCCCTCCACCCAGCGCCTGGCCTTTGGCTGGCTGGCCGCGCCAGTGGCCTGGGCGTTGCACCTGGGGCTGGTCTACAGCCTGGCCGGCTGGGACTGCCCGCATCCGCTGCCACTGGCGCTGTACGCCGCCAGCCTGGGCTGCCTGGGCCTGGCACTGGGCGGCGCGTGGGTGGCCTGGCGCAACGCCCGCCAGGCGCACGTAGCGGGTTCGGTTCGGCACTTTCTCGGTTACAGCGGGTGTCTGCTGGGCCTACTGTTCAGTGCGGTGATCGTGATGCAGAGCCTGCCCTTCCTGCTGGTGGAGGGCTGTGGCCGATGAGCAAGGTGCTGCTGGCTCTGCTGCTGGTCATGCCGGCTGCCTGGGGACATGCGCCGGATGTGCGCGTGCCGGGCGAGGTGCAACTATTGAGCTTCGATCCCTGGTCCTGGCTGCTTCTGCTCGGCAGCGCCCTGCTCTACCTGCGCGGCGCCTGGCGGCTGCGCCGTGGCATCGGGCGTGAACAGTGGCTTTTCATAGGCGGCTGGCTGTCCCTGGCGGTCGCTCTGGGCCCGCCGCTGGATCCGCTGGGCGGCTACCTGTTCTCCGCGCACATGCTGCAGCACGAAATCCTCATTCTGGTCAGTGCGCCGCTGCTGGCGCTCAGCCGCCCCGGCGGCCTGCTGCTGTGGGGGCTGCCAGGACGCGGGCGCCAGTTGTTCAAACGCCTGCGCCAACGGCGTTGGCTGCGCAGCAGTTGGGAGGTGCTGAGTTCGGCTCATGGCGCCTGGCTGTTGCACGCAGCCGTGCTATGGGGCTGGCACCTGCCACCGCTGTTCGATGCCAGCGTGCTCAACGATGGCGTGCATGCCGCTCAGCACGGCAGTTTCTTCCTTTCCGCCCTGCTGTTCTGGTGGGCGCTGTTGCAACGTCGCCAGGCCGGCGCGGTGCTCTACCTGTTCACCACCGCCGTGCACAGCAGCCTGCTCGGCGCCCTGCTGAGCTTCTCGCCGACGGTGTGGTACTCACCCTACCTGGCCACCACCCAGACCTTCGGCCTCGACCCGGTGCAGGATCAGCAGCTCGGTGGGCTGATCATGTGGATTCCCGCCGGCCTGGTGTTCCTCGCTGCCGGCCTGCTGTTGACCGCCCGTGCGCTGAATGACGCACCGCGCCTGGAGCGTTCACGATGAAGCGGCGCGCCCTGTCCCTGTGCCTGCTCCTGCTGCTCGGCGCCTGCGAGCCGATGGCCGAGGACAAGCAGCCGACCTATGCCGGCGACCCCGAGCGCGGCCGCGAGCTGACCCATCGCTACGGTTGCGGCAGTTGCCACCGCATCCCAGGGGTACCGGGTGCCAACGGCCAGGTCGGCCCGAGCCTGGAGCAGATCGCCCGCCGTGGCTACCTCGCCGGCCTGTTGCCGAACGACGAAGCCCACATGGTGCGCTGGCTGCAGTCGCCCCAGGCCGTCGACCCGCGCAGCGCCATGCCGGATGTCGGCCTGTCCACCGCCGAGGCGCGGGACATCGCCGCCTTCCTGCATCAACTGGAATGAATGGCTATGAATCCACTCTTCAAGCTGCTTCTGCGCCACTGGTTGCTGGCCGGCCTGACACTGCTCAGCGCCGCTTTGCTCGGTGCCCTCGCCTTCATCTACCTGGGGCTGTACAACGTCGCCGCCACCGGCCAGCACACCGCCCCGGTGTTCTGGCTGACCAATACCGTGATGCGCCACTCCATCGCCCAGCGCGCCGCTGAGCTGACCCCGCCAGCACTGCAGGAGGCGGCGCGTATCGAGCGCGGCCTGAAGCTCTACGTCGCGCATTGCGAACAGTGCCACGGTGGCCCTGGCGTCGCCCCACAACCCTTCGCCCTAGGCCTGACACCGATCCCGGCGAACCTGGTGGAAACCGGCCGCCGCTGGCCGGCCAGCCACATCTTCTGGACGGCCAAGTACGGCATCAAGATGACTGGCATGCCAGCCTGGAAATACCGCCTGGACGATGATCAGCTCTGGGATCTGGCGGCCTTCATCGAACACCTGCCGCGCATGACCCCGCGCGACTACCGCACGCGGCGCGAGGGCCTGGCGCGGCAGCCGGACGGCACGGAGCAACGACCATGAAACGATGCAGCCTGGCCTTGTTGACGCTGCTGCTGACTGCCTGTGGCGAGGCACCTGAGCTCAGCGTACCCGGTGTCGGCACCGGCCATGCCGCCGCCGGGCACCAGGCGTTCCACCAGTTCGGCTGCACCAGTTGCCACGTCATCCCCGGGGTAGTCGGCGCCGATACCCATGTCGGCCCGTCCCTGACCGACCTCGCCCAGCGCAAGTACCTCGCCGGGGTACTGCCGAACACCCCGGCCAACCTGGTGCGCTGGTTGCGCGCGCCACAGCAGGTGGCGCCGGACTCGGCGATGCCTGACCTCGGCGTCGACCGGCAGAGCGCACTGGACATGGCCGCCTATCTGTATGGTTCAGCCCCGCCGCAGGCGCCGTAGGGCGCCTTTAAAAACGTAGGCGATACAGCGCAATACCGATGGCGGCCCCCGCAAAAACGGACGAAACGACTAGCGGGAGTAACAGCCGAAGGCTGGCCCGAAGGGCGAACGCAGTGAGTCAAAACGACCGGGGTCGCGATCGACTTTACGCGTTGTAAATGAGCATTTAACCGGGCTGGCATTCCAGCCTATTTTTAGATTCATCGCATTTTTCAGGGGGAATGCCCGGTTGACACCGGACTGGCAAGTTTGTGTGAGTGCTTGTTCCGGATTGCCGCGTTTTTGTTGATGTTTTTGGTTTCGCCCTCCCGGGCGAGTCACTTTGCGGGCAAAGTAACCAAAACCTTCCGCCCGATCATCCGGCCCTGGCTACGCCAGGGTTCGCTCACTCCATCGCCGTTCCAGAGGCCCGCCGCGGTGGGCCATCCCTGGCCCATCGCGGCTCTCGCGACATCCATGTCGCTCAACCTCTTCCACGACGATTCCGTTCGCCCTCCTGGGCGGGCTCTGCACGCGCCTGAAGCCACGGTAACTCCTCGGGACTCTACGTACTTGATGGGGGCAGCCGTAGGGCGGACTCAGGAGCGCCAGCGAACAGTCCGCCGGGCCATGCCGAGTTCGGCACCACAACCTACATTCAATACTCCTAACGGCGTACTGCTTCCGAGCGGCCGGCGTCCCGGTACGCCCTTGCGAATGAAACTGTTGCTTTAACCAGGCGCCCCATCGCGACTTCACAGCTACCAGAACACGCTGGGCAGCCCATGGCATGCCAGCTCGTTCAGGCGCGCGAACGGCCCCTTCAGGAGTGTGAGAGGAATCGTTGCGTAGAGGGTTGAGCGGCATGGATGCCGCGAGAGCTGCGATGGCCCAGGGATGGCCCTTCGCAGCGTGCCCTCGGAGCAACGATGGAGCGAACGAACCCCGGCGCAGCCGGGGCCGGATGGCGGGGCCTGCCTTTTTGCTTTCTTTTGTGGCGTTTGAAAAAAGAAAGTCGCCGGGGGCGAAACAGGAGTTATCAGCTAAACGCCAATAAGCAGCTTGAACACCGAAAACCACCGAAATCAACACACAAACTTGCCAGTCCGGTGTCAATACTGACTTCCCCGAGACTCCGCTCCGCGAAAAACCTATTTTTAACGCCGCGATGGCAACGCACGACTGAGGGATGCAGGAGGTAGAGCGACGCAGGAAAATCAAAGCCAAGGTAGTTTTTAGAGGCGCCCGTAGAGGCGGGTGAAGGGCGTGGCGGTCAGCCCATGCACCACCACCGAGGCGCAGATCAGTAGGCTGCCGAGTTGCCAGACCAGCGGCTCACCACTGCGCTCGCTGGCCATCAACGCATAGAGCAGCGCAGCGACGCCAATGGGGCCGAACCAGCCGGCGAACAGCAGGTCGCGCGGCGCCTGCAAGGCCGGCAGCCAGGGGCGCAGCAGCCACAGCACCGGCAAGCGCCGCAGCAGGAGCACGGCCACCACCAACGCCAGCGCAGGCCAGCCGAGCGCCAGCCAGTCCTGCCAGGGCAGCATGGCCCCCAGCAACATGAAGATCGGCAGGGTGAAGAACTGATCCATGGCCTCCTGCACCCGCTCCTCCTCGGCACGCGCCTTGCCCCCGACCTTCTGATCGAATGCCAGGCCGGCGAAGAACACCGCGAGGATGCCATCGACCTGCAGCAGCTCGGCGGCCGACAGGGTGAGCAAGGACAGCGCCACCGTGTAGCTCATGAACGAAGGCCGCTCGATGGCGCCCTTGGCCTCGGCCAGGCGCAACAGATAGCCGGCCAGCAGGCCGATCACCAGGCCCAGCAGCACGGCGCCAGCGACCTCTTGCAGCAACACCCGCAGCAACCAATGCTGGCCCGCTTCGGCAGGTGTCAGGTTCAGCAGCAACAGCGGCAGCATCACCAATGGCAAGCCCAGGCCATCGTTGATGCCCGATTCGGCCGAAATCAGATGACGCAGGCGCCCGTCCAAGTTGCGTTCGGCGATCTCGCCGGTCACCACCGAGGTGGCGACGATGGGATCGGTCGGGCAGACCACCGCGCCGATCAAAAGCGCCAGCAGCGGCGACAGGTCGAACAAGCCATACACTGGCAGCGCCGCGCACAGGCACATCAGCGGCAAGGCCAGCCCCAGCAGCACTGCCAGCGAACGCCAGTGACGCGGCACAAAGCCGGCCGGCAGGCGCAACGCCACGCTCATCAGACCGATCGCCAGGCTCAGTTGCGCCGCCTTCTCCAGCAGCTCATGGGGCTGCTGCCAGGTATCGGTGCGCAGCAGGTCGAACACCTGCGGGCCCAGCAGGGTGCCCGCCAGCAGGGCGAGCAAGGGCGCGGCCAGGCCATGACGTTTGAGTGGGCGCGACAACACACCGAGCAGCAGCACGATGGTCACCGCGAAAAACAGACTCTTGAAGAATTCCTCCACGCTCCCTCCGAGGCGCGTCCCGGGTCGCAACGACCCTTCCGGCTGTCAGGCGCCAGCCGTGCGCATGAGCCCCGCAGCCACGAACCGCAGGGCTCATCAGGCCGGCGTCAGGCCGCCATGCGGCGACAGGCCTCGGCGCAGGCCTTGCAGGTCTTGGCGCAGTCCTGGCAGTGCTGGGCCTCATGCCGGCTGCACTCTTCACCACATTTGCTGCAGATCTCGGCGCAGACGCCGCAGAAGGCCGCTGCCAGCTCGCTGCCACTGGCCATCAGCGACGCCGCGAGGCGGCACACTTCCGAGCACTCGCGATCCAGCTGGATACACTTGGCCATCATCTGCACCTGGCCTTCGCTCAGGCAGGCGGCAAAGCAACGGTCACAGGTCACGGCACAGTCCAGACAGGCCTTGATGCAGGATTCGATATCGGCGTTATTCATGAGCATTCTCCACTCGTAGTAGGTCTGCAATCGTCAGTCGATACCCGCCCCCGAGGCAGAGTCTCGGGAGGCCAAGGGCGCCAGGGCCGCGCGCACCGGGTTCGACTCATGGCATCGCACTATGGCCCTGCATGGCACCTCGGGCTCACCGAGCAGCACGTCAGTCATCAGCAACGTCGAGGGAAATCCTCGCTTCCCTGCCCATGCCGGTTTCAGTGGCGATGTGCGCAGTGGACAGGGGCAGGCAAAGCCAGGTTCAGGGAGTTTTCCGCCCTGCCCCTTGCCTCGCTCACCAACGGCGCAGGGGTTCCGGGCCACGACCCGGCCGTGAGTAAAAACAGGCTGAACTCCCCGCGAAGCTCCTCAGTCCCCATTAACAAGGGCCATAGCCCCAGCGACTGGCGCCAAGCAGCCTCGCTGGCAATTGGCGCATCACCCACCCGTTCCACCGACTGCAGGAGAATCCAATGGCAAGCGTTCAACTGAACGACGCACTGGTGGTGATCACCGGCGCCTCGAGCGGCATCGGCCGCTGCGCCGCCCATGCCTTCGCCCGGCATGGCGCGCGCCTGGTACTGGCGGCCCGTGATGAAGCGGCACTGGCCACCGTCGTCGAAGAATGCGAGCGAATCGGTGCCCGCGCCCTGGCCGTGCCTACCGACGTCACCCGCAACGAGTCGATGCAGCACCTGGCCGAACAGGCCGCAGCCTTCGGTGATGGGCGCATCGACGTCTGGGTCAACAATGCCGGCGTCGGCGCGGTGGGCTGCTTCGAGGACACCCCGCTGAACGCTCACGAGCAGGTGGTACAGACCGACCTGCTCGGCTACCTGCGCGGCGCTCATGTCGTGCTGCCGTATTTCAAGGCGCAGACCTCGGGCATCCTGATCAACACCCTGTCGCTCGGCAGTTGGGTCGCCCAGCCCTACGCGGCCGCCTATTCCGCTGCCAAGTACGGCCTGCGCGGGCTCACCGAAGCGCTGCGCGGCGAACTGGTGCGCTGGCCGCACATCCATGTCTGCGACCTCTACCCAGCGGTGATGGACACCCCCGGCTTTCGCGATGGCGCCAACTTCACCGGCCATCAGCTCAGCCCGCCGCCGCCACGCTACGACCCGCGCCAGGTCGCCGATGCCATGGTGGAACTGGCCCTCGATCCCCGCCCAAGCCGCACCGTGGGGCGCGCCGCAACCCTGCTGCGCCTCGGCCATTTCCTCCTGCCGGGCTTCGCCCAGCTCTCCGGGCTGGTGGTGGGCGGCGCGCTGAAACGCGGGCCACGCATGCCGCACTCCACCGGCAACCTGTTCCAGCCAGCGACTGGGGAACGGCGCATCGACGGCGGTTGGCGCAGCAGCCCGGCGGCTAGCCGCATGCCGGCCCTGCTGACCGGCACGGCGGCCGTGCTGCTGGTCGGTTGGGGGCTGAGGCGCCTGCGTAACGGCGCTCGCTGAGCCGCCCCGACCTGACGACAGGACGTTCACCACCGAGGATGGGCTGAGTTGAAAATCCCCCGCGACCCGCGCCTGGAAAGTACCGTCGCCCTGCTGCGCGAGGGCTACGACTTCATCGGCAATAACGCACGCCGCCTGCACAGCCCCATCTTCGAGAGCCGCATCCTGTTGCAGCGCACCTACTGCCTGCAGGGGCATGAGGCGGCGGAGCTGTTTTACGCCAGCCCACACCTCAGCCGGGTCGATGCGGCGCCGCGCATGCTGATTCACACCCTGTTCGGCAGCCAGGCGATCCAGGGCCTGGACGGCCCCGCGCACAGACGGCGCAAGACTCTGTTCCTGGAGCTGCTCAGCGGCGAACAGGCGGCAAGGCTGACGCAGCAGGTGGACGCAACCCTGATGGCCGCCCTGCCTGGCTGGGCCGCAGCCGGCACCCTGGACTTCCTCAGCGAGATGCAGAGGGTGCTGTTTCGCGCCGTGATGAGCTGGGCCGGCCTGCCCGCCAGCGAGCATTCGGCCAGGCGCCAGCACCAGTTCGTGGCCTTGATCGAAGGGGCTGGCAGCATCGGCCTGGGGCAACTGCGCGGGCGCTGGGCGCGTCGCCGAGCCGAGCATTGGGGTGCCCGCCTGATCCGGCGCCAACGCCGCAGCGGCGATGTGCTACCTGCAGGCAGCCCAGCGGATCGCCTGGCCCGCTACCGCGAGGAGGACGGCCAACCGCTGGCGCCACGAGTCGCCGCGGTGGAGCTGCTCAACCTGCTGCGCCCGGTGGTGGCCATCGCTTATTTCCTGCTCTACGCCATGGTGGAACTGGCGCGCCGCCCTCTCTGGGAACAACGCCTGCGCGAGGACGATAGCTGGCTGCTGCCCTTCGCTCAGGAAGTTCGGCGTCTGTATGCCTTCTTTCCCTTCGTCGCCGCACGGGTGACGCAGCCGTTCGACTGGCGCGGCATGCGCCTGCAACGCGGCGCGCGGGTGCTGCTCGACCTGTACGGCAGCAACCGCTGCAGCGATGTCTGGGAAAACCCAGAAGCCTTCGCCCCCGAACGTTTCAAGGCCCGGCAACTGGACGCCCATACCCTGATCCCCCAGGGCGGCGGGCAGCACGACAGCGGGCACCGCTGCCCGGGGGAATGGGTCACCCTGGACATCATGCAGAACTGCCTGCGCCGCCTCACGCGCAACCTGCGCTACCAGGCGCCCGCCTTCGCAGGCGCGCCCCTGTGCAACCGCTTCCCGCTGCGTTTCCAGCAGCGCCTGTGGCTCAGTCGGGTAGAGCTTCCGAGCAATAACGACCGGTCAACTGAAGCTCAGCCCGAGTAGACCACCCGGGCGAGCAGATGACTTCTATACGGCGAATTTCTGCTGAGTACTTCCCACCCTTACAGCCCTGCCGCTTCCCCGGTTCGATCATTACCGCTCGTATCCTGGTTCCGTTTCCCTGCAAGTTCGCTGAAGCTTTGAGTAGTGGCACAGTGCTGGTAGATTGCCGAAGCCGATACTCGGGAGGGAACCCTCATGATCAGATCGCTTTTCTTGTTGTGCCTGTTGACGGGCGCCATGCCGGCCGCTCAAGCGGCAACCGTGTTCAAGTGCGTCGACGCCAAGGGCAAGGTCACCTTCACCCAGCAGAACTGCCCGGACAACCACGCCCTCGATGATGTGGTATCGGCCCATAACCAAACCCCAAGTGGCAGCAGCGCACCGACCAGAATGGCGCAGCCCAGCAGGCACGCTGCTGCTCGGCAATCCCCCTCGGCCCAAGGCTACATGCCGGATCAAGCGAAGGGTGAAGGCGCGTCGGTGACCGTGGTGGGCGGCTCTGCTGAACGACCTCCTTGCAGCACCGGACTTTCTGATCGTGACCTGCGCACTGCCAAAGTGCGTGGTGAGATAGTCCCGGGCATGTCCCGCAAGGACGTGGAATCCATGTATGGCGCCCCCAATCGTGACGGCCATGCTCACGGCGCTGGCGCAAGCACTTACTGGAACGACAAGTATCTCGACCAAACCACTGTCGGTTATGACAGCAACGGCTGTGTCAGGGGCAGCTACCAATCTGGGCATCGAAACTGAGCTTAGGGGTTAGCACTCTCACCCTGACGCAGTTGGTGGAATGGTCTGCTGACCCTCGCAGTAAGTAAATCTGTTCAATGGCGCGCGCGGCGCACCCTACCCTTGTGTACCGCGATGGCTGAAGTTACAGATGCCAAGTGATACCATTGCGCGCCTCGGCGCTGCCCTGAGCACCAGCAGGCTGCGGCGCCACGATATCCGACACACCCATGCTGAGCAGCCCCAACGGCTCGTCTGCCGGCAGGGTCGTAGCCTTCACTCATCTGCGCAGGTTCGTCTTCCTCGGTTCGGGCCGGGTTGCAAGGCTCGAAGCGGTATCACCCGTTCAACAGCGCACCTCAAGTTACTGATAGGTAAGCCCTTTGATTTCCACCGCTAACATCACCATGCAGTTCGGCGCCAAGCCGCTGTTCGAGAACGTTTCCGTCAAGTTCAACAACGGCAACCGCTACGGCCTGATCGGCGCCAACGGCTGCGGCAAGTCGACTTTCATGAAGATTCTTGGCGGCGATCTGGAGCCGTCGGCCGGCCAGGTGATGCTCGAACCCAACGTGCGCCTGGGCAAGCTGCGTCAGGATCAGTTCGCCTACGAAGAATTCAACGTGATCGACACGGTGATCATGGGCCACGCGGAGCTGTGGAAGGTCAAGGCCGAGCGTGACCGCATCTATTCGCTGCCGGAAATGAGCGAAGAAGACGGTATGAAGGTGGGCGAGCTGGAAGGCGAGTTCGCCGAGATGGACGGCTACACCGCCGAGTCCCGCGCCGGTGAGCTGCTGCTCGGTCTGGGCATTCCGCTGGAACAGCACTTCGGCCCGATGAGCGAAGTCGCCCCCGGCTGGAAGCTGCGCGTGCTGCTGGCCCAGGCGCTGTTCGCCGACCCGGACGTGCTGCTGCTCGACGAACCGACCAACCACCTGGATATCAACACCATCCGCTGGCTGGAAAACATCCTCACGGCGCGTAACAGCACCATGATCATCATTTCCCACGACCGCCACTTCCTCAATGCGGTCTGCACCCACATGGCCGACCTGGATTACGGCGAGCTGCGCCTGTTCCCGGGCAACTACGACGAGTACATGACCGCTGCGACCCAGGCACGCGAGCAACTGCTGGCCGACAACGCCAAGAAGAAGGCACAGATCGCCGAGCTGCAAACCTTCGTCAGCCGCTTCTCGGCCAACGCCTCCAAGGCCAAGCAGGCCACCAGCCGCGCCAAGCAGATCGACAAGATCCAGCTCGCCGAGGTCAAGCCGTCCAGCCGCGTCAGCCCGTTCATTCGCTTCGACCAGAACAAGAAGCTGCACCGCCAGGCGGTCACCGTCGAGAAGCTGTCCAAGGCCTTCGACGACAAGGTGCTGTTCAAGAACTTCAGCTTCACCATCGAAGCGGGTGAGCGCGTGGCCATCATCGGCCCCAACGGCATCGGCAAGACCACCCTGCTGCGCAACCTGGTCGGTGAGATGACCCCGGACGCCGGCGCGGTGAAATGGACCGACAGCGCCGAGGTGGGCTACTACGCCCAGGATCACGCCCACGACTTCGAGGCCGACGAAACCCTGTTCGAGTGGATGGGCCAGTGGACCAGCGGCGAGCAGAACATTCGCGCTGCCCTGGGTCGCATGCTGTTCTCCTCCGACGAGATTCAGAAGTCGGTGAAGGTGCTCTCCGGTGGTGAACAGGGCCGCATGCTGTTCGGCAAGCTGGCCTGCCAGAAACCCAACGTGCTGGTGATGGACGAACCGACCAACCACCTGGACATGGAATCCATCGAGGCGCTCAACCTGGCGCTGGAGAACTACCCGGGCACGCTGATCTTCGTCAGCCACGACCGTGAGTTCGTCAGCTCCCTGGCCACGCGCATCATCGAGCTGTCGGACAACGGTGTGACCGACTTCAGCGGCAGCTACGACGACTACCTGCGCAGCCAGGGCGTGATCGTCTGACCTCTGCTACAGAAATGAACAAGCCCGCGACTGCGGGCTTTTTCATTTGCGGGGTCAGACTATGGCATCAGATGCGGAACTGACGCACCAGCGCGTTGAGGCGATCGCCTAGCCCGGCCAGGCTGCGCGCGGTCTGCGCGCCCTGCTCCGTCTCGCTGGCGACGCTATCCACCGCCCCGGCGATCTGGTGCACGCTGCGGTTGATTTCCTCGGCCACGGCGGTCTGCTCCTCGGCGGCACTGGCGATCTGCGCGTTCATCGCGTTGATGGTGGCAATCAGTTGCGCGATGGCATCCAGCGAGGCGCCGGCCTTGTTGGCCTGTTCGCTGGTCAGCTCGCCGGCATCGCTGGAGCGGCGCATGGCCGTTACCGCGGCCTGGGTGCCCTGCTGTAGGCGGTCGATCATGCCCTGGATTTCCTGCGTGCTTTGCTGGGTGCGGCTGGCCAGCGCCCGCACCTCGTCGGCCACCACCGCGAAACCGCGCCCGGCCTCCCCGGCCCGCGCCGCCTCGATGGCCGCATTGAGCGCCAACAGGTTGGTCTGCTCGGCGATGGAGCGGATCACGTCGAGCACGCTGACGATGGACTGCACGTCCTCCTGCAGGCTGTCCAGCGACACGCCGCTGCTGCGGATATCCTCGACCAAGGCATGAATGCTCTGGATGCTGCCGTCGACCACGCGCTTGGCCTCCTGGCCCTCATGGTCAGTCTGCTGGGCAGCCTCGGCCGCGTTCTGCGCACTCTTGGCCACCTCATGCGCCGCCGCCGACATCTGGTTGATCGCCGTGGCCACCTGATCGGTTTCATGCCGCTGCTGCGCCATGGCCTGCTCGGAACGCTGCGCCTGAGCGGACACCTGACCGACCAGGTCGGTGAGCTGGCCGGTCATTTCGGCGATCTGCCGCACCAGGCCATGGATTTTCTCGACGAAGCGGTTGAAGGAGCCGGACAGCTCGCCCAACTCATCCTGGCTGGTGATGGGGAGGCGATGGGTCAGGTCACCATCTCCGGCGGCGATATCATCGAGGTTCGCCTTGATCTGCACCAGTGGCCGCAGAAAGGCATTGCCCAACCACACCGCGACGATACCGACCAGCACCAGCAGCACCGCTGCCACGACCACGACACTGGTGATGATGGTGCTGATACGCTTGTCGATGTCTGCCTGCACCTCGGCGATCTGCGCCTCGATACCGTCAAGATTGAGCGCAGTGCCCAACGCCATGTCCCACTTGGGCAAGTAGTAGCTGTAGGCGAGCTTGGGCACCTGCACCGACTCGTTGCCCGGCAGCGGCGAGGAGTAGTTCACGAAGTAGGTATTGTTCTTGGCGACATTGACCAGCTCGCGGTTGATGTACACGCCGTTCACATCACGACGGTCGGTCAGGCTCTTGCCGACGTCCACCGGGCTGTCGCTGCGAAACAGGCGCACGACGTTGGAATCATGCGCGAAGAAGTAACCGTCGGTGCCGTACTTGATCTTCGAGAGAATGGCGATGGCCTGCTCGCGGCTGGCCATGTCGCCCTGACTGGCGTTGTCGTAGAGGCTCTTCACCGCCCCGACGGCGATCTGGATGTAGTTCTGCAGCTCGGTGCGCTTCTCCTGCAGCAAGCGCTCTCGGGTCTCGGCCACCTCGTCGGCGGCCAGGCTCTGCAACACCTTGGCGGCGGTACCGCTGAGTACCAGTGCGAAGAGCATCACCGGCACCAGGGCCAGGAGTATTACCTTGGCTTTCAATGTCAGGCGCATTTCTTGTTGTCCTTTGTGCGGCCAATGAAAAAGCGGGGCTACCGCTTGTATCGGCAGCCCCGCTGAAGAACTTGAAAGCGACCCGATGGACTGGAAATCCGAGTGCGGAAGATGCCCTCACAGAAGCATAGCTGCGGCCCAACCGAACGCTAGCAACGGCAGGTTGTAGTGCAGGAAGGTGGGCACCACGCTGTCCCAGATGTGGTTGTGCTGGCCGTCCACGTTCAGGCCGGCGGTCGGCCCCAGGGTGGAGTCGGAGGCCGGCGAGCCAGCATCGCCCAGCGCGCCGGCCGTGCCGACGATACTGACGATGGCCAAAGGGCTGAACCCCAGTTGCAGGCCCAGTGGCACGAAGATCGCGGCAATGATCGGCACGGTGGAGAATGACGAGCCGATGCCCATGGTCACCAGCAGCCCTACCAGCAGCATCAGCAGTGCGCCCAGAGCCTTGTTGTGGCCGATCAGCTCTGCCGCGCCATTCACCAGGGCCTTCACCTCGCCGGTCGCCTCCATCACCGCGGCGAAGCCGGCCGCTGCGATCATGATGAAACCGATCATGGCCATCATCTTCATGCCTTCGGTGAACAAACCATCGGCCTCGCGCCAACGCACCACACCGGAGATCGAGAAGATCACGAAGCCAGCCAAGGCGCCGATGATCATCGAATCCAGCCAGAGCTGCACGACGAAGGCAGCGGCGATGGCGACGCCGGCCACCAGCAGGCTCATGGGGTTGTACTGGACGTTCACCCGTTCGGCCTGTTCGATCTTCTTCAGATCGTAGCTGCGTTTGCCGCGGTAGCTGAACAACACCGCGACCAGCAAGCCACAGAACATGCCCAGAGCCGGAATCGCCATGGCCTGGGTGATGCTCACGCCACTGACGTCGGCGCCGGCGTGGGCGACGTTGGCCAGGAGGATTTCGTTGAGGAAGATGCTGCCGAAGCCCACGGGCAGGAACATGTAGGGTGTGACCAGGCCGAAAGTCAGCACGCAGGCGATCAGCCGGCGATCCAGTTGCTGACTGCTCATGACGTAAAGCAGTGGCGGTACCAGCAGCGGGATGAAGGCGATATGGATGGGCAGAACGTTCTGCGAAGCGATGGCTACCAGGAGCAGTAGCGCGATCAAGGTCCACTTGAGCACAGCACCGCCACCTTCACGCTTGCCACCAACCAGCCCCAACGCCTTGTCGGCCAGGGCATGAGCCATGCCGGATTTGGCGATAGCCACAGCGAAGGCACCCAGCAATGCGTAGGACAGCGCCACCTTGGCGCCACCACCCAGCCCCTGGTTGAACGCGGCCAGCGTGCCCTCGACACCCAAGCCACCGAGCAACCCACCGACCAGAGCGCCGACGATCAGCGCCACCACCACATGAACCCGACACAGGCTCAAGGCCAGCATGACGCCAACCGCCGCGATTACTGCGTTCATGAAAAGCCTCCAGCATTCAGCGCGCGGCCAGCGACCGCAAAAAGCCGCGTACTCTGCAGCAAGCGGATCGGCCTGTCAAAACGACGAACGCTCGATCCAGCGGGCGCCTCGTGCACATTTTGAATCAAACCATGACGCCAAATCCTCCCCGATCTGGCAGGGCTTCCCTTGCCGTACAGGCCTTCGATGGCCTAGCCTGCGTTCTTTTTTCGGGGAAGCAGCATGCTCAATATCGCCTTGGTCGCCGGCTCCAGCCGTAACAACAGTCAGTCGGGAAAGGTCGCACGTTTTCTGCGGCAGCGTCTGATCGAAATGGGTCATACCACCCAGGAATCGAGCAGCATCATCGACCTGGGCCTGGCGCCGCTGCCACTCTGGCCAACGGAAGACGGTGGCCCCTGGGAGCTCTATCGCCAGCAACTGGCGGCGGCCGATGCACTGGTGATCGTTGCCCCGGAGTGGAACGGCATGGCCTGCCCGGCAATCAAGAACTTCTTCCTCTATGCCAGCAAGGCGGAGCTGGCGCACAAGCCGGGGCTGCTGGTGGGCGTTTCCTCGGGTATCGGCGGCGCCTACCCGATCAGCGAGCTGCGCGCCTCCAGCTACAAGAACTGCCGCCTCTGCTACCTGCCCGAACACCTGATCGTGCGCCAGGTGGAGAAGGTGCTGAATGCACCACAAGCGCAGGATGAAGCCGATCAGCGTATCCACGAGCGCGCCAACTATGCCCTCGATGTGCTGGTGCGCTATGCCCACGCCCTGCAGCCGGTACGCGCCGCCATCGGCTTCGACAACCCGGCGTTCGCCAACGGCATGTAAGGAGCCGCAGCAGGCCGTTGAAAAACGTATGCGAGGCAGCCAGTGCAAGGCAAAAACAGGCGAAAAAGCGGAGTTTACGAGCTGTAAATGAGCATTTTGAGTCTGTTTTTAACGCAGCAATGGCAACGTAGGTAGTTTTTCAACAGCCTGTTAGCGGCTCGGCAGCTCGATGGCCACACGCAGCCCGCCCAGCGGGCTGTCTTCGAGACGGATACGGCCGCCCCAGGCTTCGACGATATCGCGCACGATGCCCAGGCCCAGGCCATGCCCGGCGACCTGCTCGTCCAGGCGTGTGCCCCGCCCCAGCACCTGCTCACGGCGCAGCGGTTCGATGCCAGGGCCATCGTCATCGACGTGGATCAGCAGCTTGCCAGGCGCCTCCTGCAGCTCCAGGCACACGCGGCCATCGGCCCATTTGCAGGCGTTGTCCAGCAGATTGCCGAGCAACTCCAGCAGGTCTTCGCGATCGCGCTGCACCACCAGGCCGGCAGGTGCCTGCCAGTCCAATTCGATGCCATGGTCATGAATCATAGCCAGGGTGGCGAATAGCCCAGGCAGTTCCTGGGCGCAATCGAAACGCGCTCCGGGCAGTGCCTCCCCTGCCAGGCGCGCACGGCCCAGTTCGCGGCTCAGGCGCTGTTCGATCTGTTCGAGCTGTTCGCGCAACGTGGCACGCAAGGCCGGATGGGCCGCCAATTCTTCGCGCCCGGCCAGGCTGATCAACACCGCCAGCGGGGTTTTCAGAGCATGGCCCAGATTGCCCAGGGCGTTACGTGAGCGCTTCAGGGTGTCTTCGGTATGGGCCAGCAAGTGGTTGATCTGCGCCACCAGGGGCTCCAGCTCTTCGGGCACCAGGGTATCCAGCTCGCTGCGCTGGCCCTGCTGCAACTGGGCAATCTGCCGCCGCACCTGCTCAAGGGGTTTCAAGGCACGCCGCACCGTATAGCGCTGGGCAATCAGGATCAGCACCAGCGCAGCGCCCCCCAGCCCCAGGCCCAGCCACTGCATGCGGCGAAAGCCTTGCAGGATCGGCGCGTAGTCCTGCGCCACGCTGATCGACAGGTTTTCCCCGTAACGCCGGTAGTCGGCGCGGTACACCAGCAGGCGCTGCCTCTGCGGCCCATCGCTGAGACCATCGTGCATGCCGGGGCCTGCAGGCTTGAGCAACTCACGATCCCACAGCGAGCGTGAGCGCCAACTGTGATCGGTGAAATCGATGCGGAAATAATGGCCGGAGAATTGCCGCTGGAAGGACGGGTCGAGGCGTCGCTCATCCAGCTGCACGCCCGTCGGGCCACGTACCAGAGCGGCCAGCAGGCCTTGCGCTTCGTCGCGCAGATCCTCTTCCAGGTAGGCGCGCAGGCCACGGTCGAACACCCATAGGCCAGCCTGTGCCAGAGCTAGACCAACCAGCAACAGTACGGCTGCCAGACCCAGGCTCAGGCGCCGCTGAATCGACCTCACCCACGCTCTCCGCTGAAGCGGTAGCCCTGGCCACGCCGGGTTTCGATGACTTCGCGCCCGAGCTTGCCGCGCAGACGATTGACATGAACCTCGATCACGTTGGAATCGCGCTCGGTTTCGCCATCGTAGAGGTGGTCGGCCAAATGGCTCTTGGACAGGATCTGCCCAGGGTGCAGCATGAAATAGCGCAGCAGCCGGAACTCGGCGGCCGTCAGATCGATGCGCTGCCCGCCGGCAGTCACGCACTGGCGGCTTTCGTCCAGTTGCAGGCCGGCCGCCTCCAGTTGCGGCTGGTTGGCCAGGCCATGGGCACGGCGCAGCAGGGCCTGAATGCGCAAGGCCAATTCTTCCGGGTGGAAGGGCTTGGTCAGGTAATCGTCGGCCCCTGCTTTCAGGCCTTCGATGCGCTCGGCCCAGGAGCCGCGCGCGGTGAGCACCAGCACCGGGGTGGTCAGGCCGCCGGCACGCCACTCCTGCAGCACCTCGAGCCCGGGTTTGCCCGGCAAGCCGAGATCCAGAATGATCAGGTCATAGGGCTCGCTCGCGCCCTGATAGGCGGCGTCGCGACCATCGGCCAGCCAATCCACGGCATAGCCCTGACGGGTCAGGCTGGCGCTCAACTCATCGGCCAGGGGCACATGATCCTCAACCAGCAACAGGCGCATCAGTCATCTTCCTCGTCCTTCGTAACGCGTCCATCGCGAGCGTCCAGTTCCAGCTCGCGCACCACCCCCTGTAGCGTGAGGATCTCCACTTCGTAGACCAGCACGCCATCCTCCTCCTCGAGTTCGGCTTCCAGCAGCGTGGAGCCCGGATAATGCTGATCCACCCGTTTCATCATCTGCTCGAAAGGCAGGATGACCCCCTCCCGGCGCAGGCGCAGGGCCTCGTCCTGGTCGAGATCACGCGCCAGGCTCGCGCCACTGAGCAGCACGCCACTCAGCAACGCGAGAATGGCAAAGGTACGCATGTTCATCAGTCGTCCTGGTGATTCTTCAGTATGGCGCCGCTACTGGCATCGAGTTCCAGATCCCATTGCACGCCATGGGCATCGTGCAACTCGATCTGGTAGATGTAGCGACCGTATTCGTCTTCCAGCTCGCTCTCCCTGATACTGCCCCCGGGATGCTGAGCCAGTGCCAGTTCATTGAGCTGCTCGAAGGTTTTGATGGTGCCGGCATCCTGTAGTCGCTGCGCCTCATCCGGCGCCAGATCGCGCGCCTGGGCAATGGTAGCGGCGCCAGCGAGCGTGGCAAAGGCCAGAACACTGAGCAATCGATTCATGAGTAGACTCCAGTAAAGAAAACTGTACGGCCACCACTCTAGGTAATGGCACTTAATTCAAGCTGAATGCTGTCTCGCACAGGTGCGTCATTCAGCCACTGAAGTCGCTTGGCCGTGCTTCACAGGGCTTTATAATCGCCAGCTTGCATCGATGGAGATGATGATGAGCGCGATCCACATCAAAGCCCCTGCCCTGACCATCAAGGCCGGCAGCAAAGCCTTGGCACGCATCCGTGAGCAAGGCCTGAGCCCGGCGGATGTCGGCATTCTGCCGGGCGCAGCAGGTGGGCCCAAAGGAATTGGCATTCAGGGGCTGGATCTGGCGCTGTTCGGTGACTGGCTGGCCCGGGCACCGCGTGAAAGGGCGCTGATCGGCGCCTCCATCGGCTCCTGGCGCTTCGCCAGCGCCTGCCTGCCCGACCCTGCCGAGGGCATTCGCCGACTCGGGGAACTCTACACTTCGCAACGCTTCGCCAAGGGCGTGAGCATGGCCGAGGTGTCCAGCACCTGCCGGCGCATGCTGGATGAGCTGCTGGCCGATCAGGATACCGACATCATCGACAATGCCCACTACCGCCTGCATGTCGTGGTGGTGAGAAGTCAGGGGCTCTTGCAGCACGATCATCGCGGCAAGCTCAGCCTCGGGCTGTCCTCGGTGATCGGCAACAACCTGCTGGCCCGGCAACGATTGGCGCGCCACTTCGAGCGGGTGATTCTGCATGACGCCCGTCAGCTACCGCCCCTAGCACGACTTCAGGACTTTACTTCGCACTTTCACGTATTGACGGCCGATAACCTGCGCCATGCCCTGATGGCTTCCGGTTCGATCCCCATGGTCATGGAGGCCATCCGCGAGATTCCAGGTCTGGAGCCGGGAGCCTACCGCGATGGCGGCCTGCTCGACTACCATCTCGATCTGCCCTACAGCGGTGACGACATCGTGCTCTACCCACACTTCACCGACCGGGTGATTCCAGGTTGGTTCGACAAGGGCCTGCCCTGGCGGCGCAGCACTCCGGCGCACCTGCAGAACGTGGTGCTGCTTGCACCCTCTACGCACTACCTGGCGCGCCTGCCCCATGGCAAGCTGCCGGATCGTCGCGACTTCAAGCGCTATCTCGGCGACGATGCAGGTCGCGAACGCTACTGGCGACAGGCGATGGCCGAGAGTGAACGCCTTGGCGACGAGTTTCTCGAACTGGTTGAAAGCGGCCAGCTCGCCGCTCGCCTACAACCCCTGTGAGCCGAGGCGGTTGCTCGTTATCTCTTGGCTGCCCGACCGATGAGCAAGAACTGCTAAACTGCGCGCCCTAACGATCATGGCAAGCCGAGCGCAACACAGTGGAACTGTTCAAGGAATTCATCTTCGAGGCGGCCCATCGCCTCCCCCATGTCCCCGCAGGCCACAAATGCGGTCGCCTGCATGGCCACTCGTTCCGGGTGGCGCTGCATATCGAAGGCGAGGTGGATCCGCACACCGGCTGGATACGCGACTTCTCCGAGATCAAGGCGATCTTCAAGCCCATCTACGAGCAGCTCGATCACAACTACCTCAACGACATCCCTGGCCTGGAAAACCCCACCAGCGAGGTGCTGGCCAAGTGGATCTGGCAACAGGTCAAACCCCTGCTGCCCGAACTGTCACGCGTGCGAATCCACGAGACCTGCACCAGCGGCTGCGAATATCGCGGCGACTGAACAGCCTCCAGACACGCCAAGGCCACCTCCAAGGTGGCCTTTTTATTGCGCTCGCGAAGGCTACGAAGCATCCCCCTAGGGTGCGCTACTCATGAAATGAAGCCAGCGCTTCGGTACGCATAGCGCCCCTACGACCACGCGGCCAGAGTTCGTAGGGTGCGCTGCGCGCACCATGGCCATGAAGCCGGAGCGTCGGCGCGCACAGCGCATCTACAGGCCGCTCGAACCCCGTATGTATCGAGCCACCTCGAACCTACGTAGGGTGCGCTGCGCGCACCATGGCCTTGAGGCCGGAGTTTCGGTTTCGGTGCGCACAGCGCACCCTACGCCAGGATTCGGCTTTTCCCGCCGCAAAGAAGAAACCCCAGACCGCGTTGGCGATCTGGGGTTTCGTATAGGAGCTTGATTATGACCCGGCCGGCGCGCCGGGACTCTCACCGCCACCTGCCCTTTTTCGCGCACATAGAAGAACGCCCAGTCTGCTTGCGCAAACTGGGCGTTCGTATAGGAGCTTGACGATGACCTACTCTCACATGGTGAAGCACCACACTACCATCGGCGATGCGTCGTTTCACT